>NZ_ACJM01000017.1 GCF_000174415.1 Dethiobacter alkaliphilus AHT 1 | reverse complement strand
GTCTCCCAGGAGGTGGTGGGCCAGGCGCTGGAGTTGGGCCTGAACACATTCGGTGAAAACCGCGTTCAGGAGGCTCTGCCCAAAGTTGCCGCTTTTCCCGGAGCCCAGTGGCATTTTATCGGTAGGCTGCAAACCAATAAGGCCAAAGAAGTGGTGGGGCACTTTGCCCTGGTTCATTCGGTGGACCGCTGGCGGCTGGTTCAGGCTTTGCAAAAACAGGCCCAGGAGCAGGAAACGGTGGTCAGGGCTCTGATTCAGGTCAATGTGGGGGGAGAAGGGCAAAAGGGCGGTATTTCCCCCACCGAACTGCAGGATTTTCTCGCAGAAACAGTGCAATGCAAAAACCTGCAAATTGAGGGGCTGATGACCATTCCACCCTTTACTGAGAATCCGGAAGATGCGCGCCCGTACTTCCGGGAAATGAACCGTTTGTTTGTGGAGTGCAGCAACAAAGGTTTTCCCATGAAGTATTTATCCATGGGAATGTCCAATGATTATACGGTGGCTGTGGAAGAAGGGGCCAACCTGGTGCGCGTTGGCAGCGCAATTTTCGGAGAAAGAAACTAAGTCAGGGGGGAAGTAAAGTGGCAAAGATATGGGACAAGGCGTTGTCGTTTTTAGGGTTAATTGAAGAAACGGAAGAAGAGGAAATTGTGGAGGAGTCGGAGTTTGCCCGGCCTCCTGCCCGCAAAGGTGCGGTGCTGAACTTACATAATAACAAGAATTTACGGCTGGTAATTACCAAGCCACAGGAGTTCTCCGAAGCCCAGCAGATTGTGGAGCATATTAAGGGCCGGAAGCCTGTACTGGTGAACCTGGAAGCAACGGATAAGGAAGAGGCCAAGCGCATCATTGACTTTATTTCCGGAGCCACCTTTGCTTTGGACGGGAATATGCAGCGGGTCAGTCAGCAGATTTTTGTCTTTGCACCATCCCAGGTGGAGGTAAACGCAGAAGTGCGCAAAGAGCTGACGGATCGCGGTGTGGCCGCAACTCTGGAAGAGTAAGGAGCTGGTGACCATTTTTGGTACGGGAACTTTTACGTTAATCTGGTTGGTTGGCTGGATTTTTGAAATTTTTCGCTGGCTGTTGTTTGCGCGGATCATTTTTTCCTTTATTCAGTTGGGCCGCAATACCCATCCGCTGATTTTGTCTTTGCGACGGATTTCCTACCGCTTCACCGAGCCGGTGCTGGCGCCGGTGAGAAATGTGGTTAAGCCGGTCAGTGTGGGGGGCGGTGCCTATCTGGACCTATCACCGATTCTGGTGCTGATTTTGCTTCCCCTAGTACAGGGACTGGTAGTTAGGCTGCTGACCTTCTTTTAAAACAGAATCGCATCAATGGAGGCCATATGGAACGAGAAAAGATACTGCAACGCTTTGAACAGGATATTGAACGCATTTCCGCCGGTGCGGTTTTGGACCGCATTGCTTTACTGGAAAAAACTGCTCAGCCCCAGAGTACCGATTTTTTGGACCCCTTTCAGCAGCGCACCGCCGACCGGGTGCTGCACCTGTTTAAGGATGTAAAATCAGTGACCTGGGGCGGCTATCCTGAAGCGGAACGGGCCCGGCTGCTGGTTTATCCCTCACAGCGCCAGGCCGATAAAGAAAGTGTGCCGCTGGCTTTTATAGAGGTGGAGGCCCATAAGGCCGACGGCCTGACACATCGGGACTATCTGGGTGCGGTACTGGGCTTGGGGCTGCGCCGTGAAAAACTTGGTGATATTCTGTTAATCGGTGAGTCAAAAGCCCAACTGGTGGTACACCCGGAAATCCTGTCATTTCTTTTAACAAACTGGGGTGAGGTGGGTAAGTATTCCGTCTCTGTAAAGGAAATCACTGCAGATGAGCTGGCACCCACTCCTCCCCGGGTGCGAGAGATCAAAACCACGGTGGCCAGTCTGCGCCTGGACTCGGTGGCCAGTGCCGGCTTTGGCATGTCCCGCAGCAAGCTGTCACCGGCGGTCAAATCCGGACAGATAAAATTGAACTGGCAATCGGTAACCAGCGCCAGCGCCACCGTTAAAGAGGGAGATATTATCTCCCTGGCGGGCCGGGGCCGGGTGGAGGTGGCGGAGGTGCGCGGTCAGAGCAAAAAAGGCCGCATTCAGCTTTTGCTGAAAAAACGTATTTAAGAGCAGGATTTTTTGGGAATTAGCACGAAATTATGGTTAGAGTGGAAAATTATGCGGGGGTGACTGATTTGCCATTAACACCGATTGATATCCAAAATAAAGAGTTTAGCCGGTCTATGCGCGGCCTGTCCGCCAGTGAAGTAGATGAGTTTTTGGAGCGTGTGGCCAAAGACTTTGAAGAGCTGATTAAGGAAAATATTTCAGCCAAAGAGCAGATGTCTCAGTTAAAAGAAAAGCTTAGCCATTATCATAAGCTGGAGGAAACCCTGCATAACGCCATCGTGGTTGCTCAGGAAACGGCGGAAGAGGTAAAGCGTAACGCTTCCAAAGAGGCGGACCTGATTCGCCGGGAAGCGGAAAAAGATGCCAACCGGATGCTGGACGAGGCCCGTTATAAGGCAAGCCGGATTCTTGCCGACCAAGACGAGGTCTATAAGCAGGCGCAAATTTACAAAATGCGTTTCCGTTCTTTGGTGGAGGCCCAACTGGCCGCACTGGAGATGGAAGACTGGATCACCCTGGATGAACAGTCCGAAGAAGAGGCCAGGCGAGGCGCTTAGAAAATTGCATTTAATGCGGGCTGTACGCACTGCTTGACAGCGTATGGCCTTTTTGTTTATACTGTAGAAAATTATGTCGATTAGTTAGGACACAAAAAATTACAAAACATAAAGACCATGAACGGGACGAGTATGTAAAGTCCGGTGTGTAAGCGAGTCGGGGATGGTGCAAGCCCGATACACCCCTTTGCCGAAAATCACCCGGGAGTTGCAGGTGAATTAAGTAGCCGGCGCCGGCTTTGGCCGTTATCAACTGAAGTGACCGCAGCGTTTTATGTTGCGGTTAGCGGGGTGGTACCGCGGGAAAAACTCCCGTCCTCATGCAGGACGGGTTTTTATTTTTCTTAAATACTATTTGGAGGTCGGATGATGGAAGAAAAAGACTATGGCAAAACGCTGAATCTGCCTAAAACAGATTTCCCCATGCGGGCCGGTTTGCCCAAACGTGAACCGGAGTTTTTAGAGCAGTGGGAAAAAACGGATATTTACCAGAAGGTGAGAAACAGCAGGCAGGGTAAGGAAAAGTATGTGCTGCATGACGGCCCCCCCTATGCCAACGGCGATATCCATATGGGGCATGCTTTAAACAAGGTGTTAAAAGATATCATTGTCAAGCATAAGTCCATGAGCGGTTTTGATTCTCCCTACGTACCCGGTTGGGATACCCATGGACTGCCCATCGAGCATCAGGTGGTCAAGAAGGGTAAAGTAAAACGCAACGAAGTAACCCCGCTGGAGTTTCGCCGCCACTGCCGCGATTATGCTCTGCGCTTTCTTGATATACAGCGTGAGCAGTTTAAGCGCCTTGGCGTACGCGGTGACTGGGATAACCCTTACGTTACCTTAAAGCCCGAATTTGAGGCCAGGCAGATTGAAGTTTTCGGCGAAATGGCCAATAAAGGCTACATCTACAAAGGTTTAAAACCTGTTCATTGGTGCCCCCAGTGTGAAACGGCACTGGCGGAGGCAGAGATTGAATATGCGGAACATAAATCGCCGTCAATCTACGTTCGCTTCAATGTGACCGATGCCAAGGGAAAAATTGCCGACCCGGAGAATGTCTGGTTTGTGATTTGGACCACCACACCGTGGACCATTCCCGCCAACCTGGCCATCAGCCTTCACCCCGACTTCACCTATGTGCGGGTTCGCACACCAAAGCACGGGGACTTGATTCTGGCCGAAGAGCTCTTTGGCGATGTGATGGAAACCTTTGAGATCACAGGCTATGAAGTTGTGGCCAAATATAAAGGAAAAGAGCTGGAAGGTATTGTTTGCAAGCATCCGCTCTATGACCGGGAGTCTGTGGTTGTGCTGGGAGAGCATGTGACTCTGGAGGCCGGTACAGGCTGTGTCCATACCGCCCCCGGCCACGGCCAGGAGGACTATGAAGTGGGGCTGCGCTACGGCCTGGATATCTTTGCACCCATGGATCATGCCGGCCGTTTCACCCAGGAGGCAGGACCTTTTGCCGGACTGCATTATAACGAAGGTAACAAAAGGGTATCCCAGGCGTTGGAAGAAGAAGGTGCACTGCTTTCCCTCTCCTTCTTAAAGCACCCCTACCCCCACTGTTGGCGCTGTAAAGAGCCGGTCCTTTTCCGGGCCACGGAACAATGGTTTGCTTCGGTGGAAGGTTTCAGAAAACAAGCGCTGGAGGCCATCAAAGACGTAAAGTGGATCCCTGCCTGGGGAGAAGAACGGATTCATAACATGATTGTGGACCGCCACGACTGGTGCATTTCCCGCCAGCGTGTCTGGGGTGTACCTATTCCCATCTTCTACTGCACTTCATGTAATAAAGAATTAATTAATAAAGAAACCATCAAAGCGGTTTCGGAACTTTTTGCCAAAGAAGGCTCCGATGCCTGGTTTGCCCGGGAAGCAAACGAAATTCTTCCCGCCGGCACAACCTGTGGCTGTGGCCACAATGAGTTCCGCAAAGAAAGTGACATCATGGATGTCTGGTTCGATTCCGGCTCCACCCACGTAGCGGTGCTGGAAACAAACCCGGATTTGACCTCGCCGGCGGATTTGTATCTGGAAGGCTCGGACCAATACCGCGGCTGGTTCCAGTCCTCGCTTCTGACTTCGGTGGCCACCAGAGACCGCGCCCCCTATAAGTCCACCCTGACCCACGGCTGGGTGGTGGACGGTGAAGGGAAAAAAATGTCCAAATCCCTGGGCAACGTGGTGGCGCCGGAGCACATCATCAAGCAGTACGGTGCCGATATCCTGCGTCTGTGGGTGTCCTCCACCGACTTTAGAAGTGATGTGCGGGTTTCCCAGGACATCCTAAAACAGTTGGCGGAAGTATATAGGAAAATCCGCAACACTATTCGTTATATGCTGGGTAACTGCCATGATTTTAACCCCCAGGCCCATGCGCTAAGCTACGATGCTTTAGATGAGTTGGACCGCTATGCCCTGCACCGTTTGCAGGTGCTGGTGGAGCGGGTCAGCGGCGCCTATGATGATTTTGAATTCCACGTGGTTTTTCATGCCATCCATAACTTCTGTGTCATTGAAATGTCCAATTTCTATATGGATGTGCTAAAGGATCGTCTTTATACCTCGCCGGCCGCCTCACCGGGACGCCGCTCTGCTCAGACGGTGATGCATGAAATTCTGGTTACCCTCACCAAGCTTATTGCTCCGGTCCTTACGTTTACTTCCGAGGAAGTGTGGGGCTATCTGCCGGGAGAAAAAGAAGAATCGGTTCAGCTTTCCAACTGGCCGCAAAGCCGTCCGGAGTACAAAGACGAAGAACTGGCCAACCGCTGGCAGAAGCTTTTGGACTACCGCGATGTGGTAACCCGGCGCCTGGAAGAGGCCCGCAAGGAAAAGCTCATCGGAGCTTCCTTAAGTGCGGCCCTGGATCTTTATCCCGATGAAGAAGCTTTTGCGGCTTTGGCGCCGTTTAAAGACCGCCTGCCGGAGATTTTCATCGTCTCCGCCTGCACTCTCCACGAGCCCACCGGAAATAAGGGCCTGGACGTTAAAGTAAGTACCGCAGCAGGTGAGAAATGTGAACGCTGCTGGATGATTCATCCAGGCGTTGGGGATAGCGCGGAGCATCCCACCCTCTGCCCCCGCTGCAGCGGTGTCCTCTAAAAAACAATATTTTACCGAAACCAGCCCGGAGATTTCTTCAGGCTGGTTTCGTTTTTACTGTGCCGGAAATCATAACGCTTTGCTTGTAATTTTATTTGCCGGATTGGAGAATTTAAGGAGAAGGAGGCGATAAAATGGATGGACCATCGCGCCATGACGAATTCCTGCTGAATCGTTTAAATCAGCGTGTAAGCCGGATGCTGCAGGAGATCGACAAGTTTAATATCGCGGAATACATGCTGCTTTTAAATAACCCGCGCCGTTTTTTCTGGGTGAACTTTCTGGGTGGCGTGGGCCGCGGTGTGGGTGCGGCTTTGGGCGCCACCGTTGTTGCCGCCGTCATCATTTTTGTCATGCAGCGTATGGTTGTTTTGAATTTGCCCATTATCGGTGATTACATTGCAGAAATCGTAAAGATTGTACAAAATCAATTGTAGAGAAGGGGACGAATATGGACAAGAATTTAATCCGTCACAGGCTGCAGTTGGAACAGTTGAAAAAGGATTTGCTGGAGCAGACCGAGTTTACCGAAGGGATGCAGGAACACGAAGGACTGCGTGATGCTACCCAGGAGCTGTCGGTAATTGACAATCACCCCGCCGATGTGGGGAGCGAAAATTATGAACGGGCCAAGGATATTTCCCTGCATGAAAAAAATCAAATGGTACTGGATAAAGTAGAGGAAGCTTTGGAAAAGTTGGATAACGATATCTATGGAATGTGTGAGAACTGCGGCAAGCCCATTCCGGAAGAGAGGCTGGATGCGTTGCCGTATGCGGAGTTTTGCGTGCAATGTAAAAAGAAGTCGGAAGGTGTTCCCCATGATTATCCCCGGCCGGTGGAAGAGTTGAACCTTAATTCGCCCTTTGCCCGCTCCTATATGGGGGATAAGGATTATACCGGCTATGACGGCGAGGATGCCTGGCAGGATGTGGCGCAGTATAATAAGTTGAATCATGTTTTTTATGAAGAGACGGCGGATGAAAATGATGAAACCATCGGAGCGGTGGAGGATACGGACCGTATCTCCAACGATGAATTTGAGGAGCAGCTGCCAGATTAGTTGTGCCCACAGCACCCCTGTGGTAAAATAAAGTGAAATATGCAACAGTTGGGGTGCTAAATTTGACAATATTTATAATTACTGCAGTAATGGTTTTTCTGGACCAGCTAACAAAGTATTTGGTGATTAATTCTATGAACCTGACCGAAAGTGTCCCCGTAATTCCCAATGTGTTTCATATTACATATGTGCGGAATTATGGGGCTGCTTTTGGTATTTTGGCCCACCGAACCGGATTATTTGTTATTATTACGGTGGCGGTGGTACTTTTAATTATTGGCTTTTTGCGCAAACTGCCTGCAGAATATCGGCTGATGCGTGTGGCTCTGGCTCTTCAGCTGGCCGGGGCCATTGGTAATTTGATAGACCGGCTGCGTTTTGGTTTTGTGATCGATTTTTTCGATTTTCGTGTCTGGCCGGTGTTTAATGTGGCCGATATAGCCATTGTGGTGGGTATTGGCCTGCTTCTTTTTGACTTAATCAGGACATCCCGGGAGGAAGGAATTTAATATGCATCCGATTTTGTTTGAGGTTGGCGGTTTGAGTGTTTACGGATATGGAGCCATGCTGGCCATTGCCTTTGCTGTGGGTGTGTGGGGACTGACCCGGGAAGGAAAACGGGCGGGACTCTCTGAAGACAGGCTCTTTGAGATGGTTATCTGGATAATGATTGCTGCCATTCTGGGCTCCCGCATCCTCTATATATTGCTGGAGCTGCCCAGATATCTGGCGGATCCCATTACGGTGTTTCATGTCCGCAGCGGCGGGCTTTCTTTTCACGGCGGTCTTATTGCCGGAATCGCCGTAGGTATTTGGTATTCCCGGCGCCATAACATGCCGCCGGGTAAAGTGGCGGACCTGGTGGCGCCGTTTTTGATGCTGGGCTATGGCATAGTGCGCATCGGCTGCCTGTTAAACGGCTGCTGTTTTGGCCGGCGCAGCGATGTTGCCTGGGCTCTTCCCGCCTCTTATGTGGATGATGCCCTGCGCCATCCCACTCAGCTCTATGCTTTTTTGGCTTCCATGTTGATTTTTGCAGTGTTAATGTGGCGGAGAAATAAAACCCGTTTTGACGGCCAGTTGTTTTTGGAATTTATCCTATACTACAGTATTTATCGTTTTGTGGTGGAGCATTTCCGTGAAGTCAGCGCCTACGCCGGTTTTCTCACACTGGGGCAGGCCGTCAGCCTGATTGGTGCGGTGGGCGCCTTTGTGGCCATCCGCATCTGGCCCCTGGGGAGGAAAGCCTGATGGCCACATCATTTATCACCGTGGATGAGGTTTTGGCCGGTGAACGGTTGGATGTGGCGGTGTCCCGCCATGTTGAAGAGCTGACCCGAGCCAGGGTGCAAAAGCTCATTGCAGAAGATTATGTGCAGGTGGACGGTAAGCCGCAAAAAGCAAATTATCGACTCCGGGCCGGTGAAACGGTGGAAGTAACAGTACCGGAGGTAAAACCGGCGGAAATTGCCGCGGAAAAAATAGACCTGGATATTTTATATGAGGATCAGGATGTGTTGGTTCTTAACAAACCTAAGGGACTGGTGATTCATCCCGCCGCCGGCCATGCGGGGGGGACACTGGTTAATGCCCTTTTGCATCACTGTGATGATTTATCAGGCATAGGTGGGGAAGCCCGCCCCGGTATTGTGCACCGGCTGGATAAAGACACATCGGGAGTGATGGTGGTGGCCAAAAACGACCGGGCTCATTTGTCCCTTTCCCGGCAATTTAAAGCACACAGTGTCACCCGGGAGTACGTGGCCATAGTGCATGGTGAACCTGCGGTGGAGCAGGGGACCATTGATGCCGCCATTGCCCGTCATCCTAAGGAAAGAAAGAAGATGGCTCTGACCACGGCGGAAAAAGGCCGTCGCGCCGTCACTCATTTTAAAGTTCTGGATCGTTTTGGAGAATACTCTTATCTGGCATTGCGTTTGGAAACGGGCCGTACTCATCAGATCCGGGTGCATCTTTCTTCTCTGGGGCACCCGGTTGTGGGAGACCCGGTCTATGGCTATAAAAAGCAGAAATTTAAGTTGTCCGGACAGGCCCTGCATGCCCGCCTGCTGGGGTTTAATCACCCGACAGACCACCGCTACCTGGAGTTTGCCGGTGAGCCGCCGGAGGAATTCAGGCGACTGTTAAATTTGTTGCGGGGGAAAGGAGAAGCCCAGGATGAGGATTAAGAAACAGATTATGGATGCCGAAGGTGTGCGGCGTGCCCTGACCCGTATTGCCCATGAAATTGTGGAACGAAATAAAGGCACCGAAGGGCTGGTGCTGTTGGGAATCCGCACCCGCGGCGTACCTCTGGCCGAACGGATTGCGCGAAAAATAAGTATCATTGAGGGGACCATGCCCCCTGTGGGGTATGTGGACATCACCCTTTATCGTGATGATTTGACCTATTTTGAGGAGAAGCCGCCAGCGGCTCAGACAAAAGTGAATGTGCCCATTACAGACAGTAAGGTGATTTTGGTGGATGATGTGCTGTTTACCGGACGCACAATCCGTGCTGCCATGGATGCGGTCATTGATTGGGGGCGCCCGCAGTGCATTCAGCTTGCTGTGCTGGTGGATCGTGGACATCGCGAACTACCCATCCGCGCCGATTATGTGGGCAAGAATGTCCCCACCAGCCACCGCGAGAACATCGCCGTGGTACTGGAAGAAGTGGATAACGAGCCGGATCAGGCCTTAATTACCGAATCCGGTCATTAAAGTGTTATCGCTTTTGTTGGAAGCGGCACGATAGCTGGTGCTGTGCGCAAAATAGTCCCAATATTTCGACAACGTGCAGGGAATTTGCCTCTCAAAACAGAAATAATCTTTGAAGCAAAAATACATAGAAGGAGTGGTAGATATGCTTTGTCAAAACAAGTTCCTACAGGTGGTTGAAGATTATATTCGTCCGCTGACATATCCGGTGGCTGTGAAGTTAATAAAAGAAGGAGAGGATTTTCCGGCAAAAACCCGCTTCCCCAAAGATGTGGCCGGACGTTGGGCGCTGTGTCAGGGAATTTCCATGGCCCGTCGTGTGGGCTGGAAAGTAGGTTTTAGGCGGGAAGACCATTCCTGTATAGTGGCCATGATGATATTTGGCTATGAGGAAGAGCCGGAAGCGGTAAAAGAAGGGGAAATCGTCTATCCTTATTATGCAGAAACTGCGGAGGCGGGCAAAAAGACCCAGGAAATGACCCCCCGCCTGCCCCTTGATTCGGTGAAAGGAATTGTGGCCGCACCCCTTGCCAAGGCTGATTTTGCCGCCGACGTGGTGCTGGTGTACGGCAATTCTGCGCAAATCATTCGTTTGGTTCAGGGAGCGCTCTACCGCAATGGTGGAAAAATTGACTCCAGCTTTACCGGCCGGGGCGCCTGCGGCAGCGAAATCGTGGTGCCTTATCAAACCCAGGAATGCAAAGTAATTATACCCGGTGGCGGAGAGAGGGTTTTTGCCCATACCGCCGATGACGAGTTGGTCTTTGCCATTCCGGCCTGCAAGCTGGACGAGGTTGCTTTTGGGGTGGAAACAACCCATAAAAGCGGCATTGCCCGGATTCCCACGCCGTTTATGGGTATGCGTGCCGAGCCCATGTATCCGGAAAAGTATTATGAGGTGGCAAAACAGTTTGGCATCGAAGATTAAAGCGCTCTACGTCCGCTGTGCGCAGGATATTTCAGTTTCAGGGCGAATACAATGGTAATGAATTTGCTTGGGGGTGAGGCAGTTGCGTGAGGCAAAACCGTTTTCCTGGCTGAAGTCGTACCCTTCTGATGTGAGGGCTAATTTGCAGTATCCTGAGCAGTCGTTGTCTGTTTTTTTGGAGCGCGCCGTCTCCCAATGGCCTAATCAAACGGCCACAATATTTTTTGGCAAAAAAATGACTTATGCCGAACTGGCTGATGCTGTGGAGCGCTTTGCCGCAGCACTGGCTGAACTGGGCATTAAAAAAGGTGACCGGGTAGCAGTGATGCTGCCCAACTGCCCGCAAACCATAATTAGCTATTTTGCCGTATTGCATTTGGGTGCGGTGGTGGTTCCCATTAATCCGGTCAATGTGGGCCGTGAGTTGGTGCCGCAGTTGACGGAGGTGGGCTGTAAGACCATTATTTATCTTGACACCCGCCATCCATTGATCCGGTCGGTCCGTGAGGAAGCGGGTATTGAGAATGCCATCTATACCGGGCTGCAGGATTTTATGCCCTATATTGCCTCATTTAATTACCGCTACCGACAGTACCGCAAAGGCTTGTCCCTTACTGTGGAGCCGGAAGCGGGCGTGCTTAATTTCTCTGATCTGCTGGAAAAGTCCGCCCCAAAAGCTCCCCGGGCAGAAATAGATCCGCAAAACGATTTGGCAGTCCTGCAGTATACCGGCGGAACCACAGGAACACTGAAGGCGGCCATGCTGACCCACTTCAATCTGGTAGCCAATGCGCTGCAGATTAAAGAATGGTTTGTGGGGTGCGAAGAGGGAAAGGAAGTCTTTTTAGCTGCGCTGCCTTTCTTTCATGTTTACGGTATGACCTGTGTGATGAACGTGGCTCTGGAGATGGGGGCCACCATGGTGCTGCATCCCCGGTTTTATACCGAACATGCCCTAAAAGACATAGAGCGCTACAGGGTCTCCATTTTCCCCGGCGCACCGGCCATGTATGTGGCCATTAATTCGCATAAAGATACACCGTTTCGCGATTTGTCTTCGGTGCGCGTCAGCGTAAGTGGTGCGGCGGCACTTTCCCCCGATGTAGCCTATGCGTTTGAAGAGATTACAGGCGGCATGTTGGTGGAGGGATACGGCCTTACCGAGGCCTCGCCGGTTACACATTGTAACCCGTTGACCAAGGAGCGTAAACCGGGCAGTGTGGGAGTTCCCATGCCGGATACGGAGTGTAAAATTGTGGATTTGGAGTATGGAACAAAAGAGATGCCGGTGGGTGTGGCCGGAGAGTTGATTATCCGGGGCCCCCAGGTGATGAAAGGGTACTGGAACAAGCCGGAAGAAACAGAAGAGACGCTGCGGGACGGCTGGTTATATACCGGTGATATTGCACGTCTTGATAAATCAGGATATACTTTTATTGTGGACCGGAAAAAAGATATGATTATTTCCGGGGGATATAATATTTACCCGCAGGACATTGAAGAAGTGATTCTGGAAATGCCTGAAGTGGAAGATGTGGCGGTGGTGGGCATCCCCGACCGCTACCGTGGCGAAACACTGAAGGCTTACATTGTACTGAAAGAAAACGCGAACCTGACCAAGGCAGATATTCTGTCCCATTGCAAGGAACGGCTGGCGGCTTATAAGATTCCCCGGCTCCTTGATTTTCGCCGGGAGTTGCCCAAAAACATGGTGGGCAAAACACTACGCCGCATGCTGGTTGAGGAAGAGAAAAGTCGTCCGTCGGGGTTCTAAACGAGGTGTTTTTTTGACTGAAGAGACAAGACAAAGCGCCGGACGCTGGCTGATGTGGGCCGCTCTGGCGCTGGCGTATATTATTGTTTATATTCACCGGGTAGCCCCCAGTGTGGTGGCCGATCAATTGATGGAAACATTTGCCATTCGTGACGGCGCGGTGCTGGGCAGCCTGGCTGCCATGTATTTTTATGTTTATGCCGTTATGCAGCTGCCCAGCGGCTTAATGGCCGATTCACTGGGCCCCAGGGCCACTGTCACCATCGGGGTGCTGTTTGCCGGCCTTGGGTCTCTTTTATTTGCTGCTGCGCCCACCATTTCCATGGCTTTTTTCGGCAGGTTCCTGGTAGGGCTTGGCGTTTCCATTATTTTTGTTTCCATTCTTAAATTCCACGCAGTCTGGTTTTTGCCGCGGGAGTTTGCTTTTATCACCGGATTACTGTTGTTGGTGGGAAACTTTGGTGCCATGCTGGCCACTACTCCGCTGGCGTTTTTAGTTGACGCCACCAGTTGGCAGTTTTCCTTTGTGGTAATCGGCGCTTTTTCCCTGGTGATTGCGGTGGCTTCCTGGATTATTGTGCGGGATGTACCGCCAAATGTGGTTGTAGCCGCAGAAACCCGCCCCATAGGTGTGCGGCTGAGAGAAAATCTTGTGCAGATGACGCTGGTAATCCGTAACTGGCGAACCTGGCCGCTTTTTTTGGTGGCTTTTGGCCTTTACGGCACCCTGATAACTTTCCAGGGCATGTGGGGCGTGCCTTATTTGATGCAGGTTTATGGTATGGGCAGGACCGCTGCGGCCAACCTGATGTTGTTGGTGGGTGCCGGCATGGCGGTGGGATCACCCCTTATCGGCTTCTTCTCAGACCGTTTGGCCCGGCGCAAAGCACCTTATATATTCCTGGCAGCTTTGGGGACATTATGCTGGGCACTGCTTGTTTTCTGGAACCAGGGACGCCCGCCTGTGGCCGCACTGTACCCCATCTGCTTCTTATTTGGCGTCGCCGGCGGCGGTATGACGCTGACCTTTACGCTGGGCAAGGAAGTAAATCCCCCTGAATTTGCAGGTACCGCAGTTGCGGTGGTAAATATCGGCGGGTTTCTGGGGATTGCCCTGATGCAGCCCTTGTTGGGCTTTCTTTTGGACCTGCAGTGGGACGGAGTTTTACGGGAAGGGGTAAAAATTTATCCCCAACAGGCTTACTTCTGGGCATTTAGCTTTGGACTGGCCTTTATGGCCCTGGCGGTAATCGGGGCGTTACTTGCCAAAGAAACATACGGAAAAAATTGTTATGTAGAAAAAAAGTAAGATCAGATCAGGAAGGGGATGTTGTATCATGATGACCGGAGAAGTTAAGGACTTTTTGTACAGGCAAGGTGTTGACTTGGTCGGTATTGCAGCTATTGATGAGATCCCGTCCTATCATCCACCGCGGGTTGTGGAAGATGTTCTGCCCGGCGCCCGTTCTGTTGTAGTGATCGGCCGCCGCATGCTGCGGGGATCCATTGAAAGTCCCAGCCCCCGTGTCTCCACGGCACACAGCAATTCACACTATAGGCAGCTGGAGCGGGATTGTTATGAAGCGGGCTGCTTTCTGGAGCGGATGAATTATCAGGCCGCCACACTTCCCCTGATGCTTCCCATCGAAATGAGCCGGGAGCGCAAAGGGATGTCGGGAGACCTATCGCTTAAGCATCTGGCTGTGGCTGCCGGTCTGGGAAAAATAGGCCGTAGCGGTTTGCTGTTGACAAAAGAATTTGGATCGCGTGTCAGGCTGGCTGCCATTGTTACCACAGCGGAGTTGGTGCCGGACCATGAAATGACAGATGAATCGCCCTGTGAGGACTGCTGTGCCTGTGTTAAAGCATGCCCGGTGCAGGCCATTCATGACAGCGGCAAGGTGGATGTGTTTAAATGTCTGACACATGTCCAACCATACGGATTGGCTAATTTCAATATCTGGTTGGCCAAACAGATGGAAAATCCACAGGGGGCACAAGCTGCATTAGGTGACCCTAATTGGTGGAACTACTATCAGGCGCTGGCTTTGGGTATGTACTATAACTGCTTCCGCTGCATAAATGCCTGCCCAGCCTGGGATGGTCCCGGGTCCTGTTAATAAGTCAGAGGGGGTCTGAAGATGTCCAAATCCAAGCGGCAGCTTCCCGTAATTCAGGCGGAGGCGGTGTTGCAAAGCTTGCCGGAAGGAACTATTGTCACCGATGCTAACGCTACAATCCGCTTCATCAATAAACGTGCCGCAGAGATTTTCGCGGTGGATGTGGCTGCCGCGGTGGGACAACCCTTTATTAACGTTTTTGGCCATCGCAAAATTAACCGGACCATAAAAAAAATAAATTGATGCCGGCGGGCAGTGGCATCAGGATGGGGCGCCGAAAACTCTGAATGTAACCATCAACGGCAAGGAGCAATATTTCAAGGTTGAGGTCTCTCCCATGATGGAGGACGGTAAACTGGTGGGTACCGTGCTGCTTGTCACCGATGTTACCCACTACGAGCGGGCAGACAGGCTTAAAACCCAATTTGTGGCCACCGTTTCCCATGAGTTTCGCAATCCCCTAACTTCCATCGTCATGGCGGCGGAATTGCTTTTGGCGGGAAAACAGGTGGAACTAAGCGGCGAGGGGCTGGCCCTGACCCAGGCTATCCGTGATGATGCCCAGAGGCTGACCCGGTTGGTCAGCAACCTTTTAAACCTGTCCAAGCTGGAAGAAGGGGAAATTAAAATGGAGCTGGAGAGCGCCCGGGTGTGTGAAATGGTTACGGCCGCCATCGGCCCGCTGGAGCTTCAGCTAAAGGAAAAGGGTATTAAGTTAAATATTGAGATCCCTGAGGATCTGCCCAACGTTTTGGTGGACGCCACAAAAGCCACCTGGATTGTTACCAATCTGGTGGGTAATGCTATCCGCTACACGCCGGAAGAAGGCGATATTAATATCTTTGCCTGGCATAGGGACAGGAAAGTTTTCATCTCTGTCTGTGACAGCGGTGTGGGCATTGAACCGAGTAATCATAAAAAAATATTCGACAAATACGCACAGGTGAAAGGTAACGGCAGTGCCGGAGGCGCCGGACTGGGCCTGGCCATTGCCAAAGAGATAGTAGAGGCCCACGGAGGCCGTATCTGGGTGGAGAGTGACCTGGATAAGGGTGCCTGCTTTAAGTTTACGCTACCGGTAAAAGAGGAGGAGGAAAAAATACATGAGCAATAAGATTCTGTTAGTTGAAGACGAAAAGAACATTGTACTTGGTGTTACCATCTGCCTGCGCAGTGAAGGCCTGGAGGTGGAAGTGGCCGAAGACGGAGCAGATGCCTTGCGTAAAATTGAAGCAGAAAAACCGGCGCTGGTGCTTCTTGATTTGGTGATGCCCAAGCTTAATGGATTGGATGCCCTGCAGATTATGAAAGAGAAGGAAGAAATGAAGGATATCCCGGTAATTGTCCTCAGTGCCCGTGCACAGGAGGAGGATATCCAGCGCGCCATGGATTTGGGCGCCAATGATTATATGGCCAAGCCTTTCCGTCCCGATGAGCTGCTGGCGGTAATTGACCGCGTGCTGGGACGGTAACCCAAAGCCGCAAAACAGCATAAAGAGTCTCTTCCTGGTAAAGCTAATGTAGTACCAAAATTAAGGGAGTGCTTTACTTGGAATGGGCTTTGTTCACACGGTCAGCGATTTTATATCTGGCGGTTTTGCTTGCCATCCGCATCATGGGCAAAAGGGAAGTGGGGCAACTATCGGCTTTTGACCTGGTGGTGGCCATTATGATTGCCGAATTGGCGGCCATGTCCATGGAACAAATTGATATGCCCCTCCATGAAGGCCTGATTCCCATTTTTACGCTGGTGGCTCTGGAGATTTTATTTGCCTTTTTAAGTATGAAAAGCCATACTATCCGCGGCATTGTGGACGGAGGACCCAGTATAGTTATTGCCAACGGCAAGATTATTGAAAAGGAAATGCGCAAACTCCGCTATAATATGTCCGATTTACTTACTCAACTGCGCGTAAAGGACGTTCCCAATATTGCGGACGTCCAATATGCGGTGCTGGAAACTTCCGGAGAACTGAGTGTAATTCTCAGGCCGGAGAAACGTCCGGTAACTCCCCAGGATCTGGGTTTGCCCACCAAGTATGAGGGTATGCCCACGCCCCTGGTTTTTGACGGTCATATCCACTTCAACAACCTGCGCGGACTTCATCTTGATGAACAATGGCTGTTAAAAGAGGTGCAGAAAAAAGGGGTGGACCGCATTGAAGATGTGCTTTTTGCCAGCCTGGATACCGACGGCAATCTCTACATCAGTGAAAAAGAATCATCAAGAAAGCCTGCCGACTAGCGGCAGGCTTTTTAAGAAAACCGGGTGATATAATGAAAAAACCGTTACTTTTTGCACGGGAGTTGATTGCAGAAAAGCTGCCTACCGGCGGCGTTGCCGTGGATGCCACCTGCGGCAACGGGCATGATACGCTGTTTCTGGCCCAGCAAGTGGGTCCAGGCGGCACCGTCCTGGCCTTTGATATTCAACAGCAGGCCGTTGATGCCACAAAAGAAAGGCTGGCAGAAGCAGCCCTTTTGGACAGAGTACAGCTCTATACCGACAGCCATGCCAATCTTGACGATTATGTCCAAAGCGGCATTGACGCCATGATGTTTAACCTGGGGTATCTGCCCGGCAGCGACCATGAGGTTGTCACTCAGCCCCAAACAACAGTGGCTGCCCTGGGAGTTGCGGTGGAAAAACTAAACAAAAACGGCATAATAACTCTGGTGGTCTACACCGGCCATGCCGGTGGCCCGGAGGAATACCAGGCGGTGCGCAAATTTGCCGCCACCCTGCCGCAGAGGGACTACATTGTGCTGGAATATCAGCTAATAAACCAGATTAACCGGCCGCCGCTGTTACTGGCCATTACCCGCCGCTGAATGCGGCTTTCCGTACGGACAGGCCGCCAGGCATAAACCACAGACACGCTTACCAAACCTATCTCTTACTTCATTCTGATAGCTGTCGCAGCGCTCCGGTGCCAGGCGCTCAGTAAGCGGTATGTCCGGAGCAAACAGCCTGCCTTTGATGGCCTGGGCAGGACAGGCCTCGGCGCAGCGGGTACATTCTCCGCAGCGGACCTCAAGGGGTTCATCGGGCACAAGAGGAGCGGTGGTCAGCACCGTTCCCAAACGGACCCGTGGCCCGAAGGTGGGATTTACCAGGCAGCCGCTTTTGCCAATCCAGCCCATGCCGGCCAAAAAGGCGGCAATCCGGTGCGGGAAAATACTGTCGAGTCGGTGTTTGCCGGTTCGCTGAGAAGATGGAACAGGAAATGCTTCAAAACCATGCGCCTCAATTAAGGCGCACAGGCGGATGGATAAATCATCAATCAAAGTGTTTACTGCACGGTAATAGTGCAGGTATGTATGAGTGGGCCCCTCCAGCAGTTCTTCAATAACGGAGCGGGGAAAAGGTATTATGAAGGACACAGCCCGCTCAAAACGCTTTAGTCTGGGCTCCACGTGAAGGTTCATGCCGTTTTCTGCCTTAGTTAAATCAGCAATGCCCGCATAGGGAGCACCGCCGCTTTTTAGCGTACATATTATTTCTTCTTTTAGTTGTTCAGCTTTTTTTGTCATTTTCACCCCACCTTTATTGCAGAATAACAAAAAATTGCTGCAAATGCAATTGTTCCCTGCTATGAGTCATATAATTACTACAGGCACTAAAGAAGGAGTTCTTTTAGAAAATCTTGAATAAATCTAAACATTGCGGTTACCAAAGGTGGTGTGGTTTTGGATTTTACTTCACAGATTTCAGGTCCTCTGGCAAAACTGGAAGAGGAACTGTCTTTGATACTAACTTCCCAGGAACCTGTGGTTCAGGAAATCAACAAATATCTTCTGGAAACACCGGGAAAGCGCATCCGTCCTGCCCTTTTTTTTCTGTCCCTGGCACTGTGGAAAGAAGAGCCGCAAGAACACTTGTCGGTAGCTGTGGCCCTGGAACTGATCCATTCCGCCACGTTGGTTCATGATGATGTGGTGGATGCTTCAAAAGTGCGCCGCGGCAAGCCCAGCATAAATGAAGCCTGGGGAAATCATACTGCTGTTTTAACGGGAGACTATCTTTTTGCCAGGGCGTTTGAGTTACTGACCGAATACGGCAATATTTCTCTGATTAAAGAGATGTCCGCGTTAGTGCGCGATATGAGTGAAGGAGAAATTCAACAACAGGCTCAACGGTTTTGCACCGATTTAGATATAAAAAACTATTTGCAGCGTATTGCCAAAAAAACTGCCCGTTTCTTTATGGTCTGTGCCAAAAGCGGAGGGATTGTGGCCCGGCCCCAGGATACCGAAGCTATCTGTGCCCTGGAAAACTACGGTTATAATGTGGGGATGGCCTTTCAGCTAATCGATGATCTGCTTGATGTGACCGGCAATGAAGACACCATTGGCAAGCCTTTGGGCGAAGACTTGCGCCAAGGCGTCATAACCCTGCCAATCCTCCATGTATTGCAGGTTTCACCTCATGGCAGGGAGTTCTCCGCTCAGATTGCATCCCGTCAGATAGATGATTCACTACTCTCAACTCTAACAACCGAAATGGAACGACATGGTTGCGCAGAATTTGTCAAAAATTACGCCTGGCAATATGTAAAGGCTGCTCAGCGGGCGCTAGAGCCGTTGCCCCGGAACCCATGCCGTCAGACATTAGACACAGCTTCCCGCTTCATCGTAGAAAGATGGTTTTAATTGCCGAAATATAAAATTTTTTGTGTTTTTATTCCATGGAATGTGTTAAAATATTAACAAGTTTGGTAATCACTCTTTACAACCAGTACTGCATGCTATATGTGAAATAATAAAAAAAAAAGAAGCAGGATCGTGAAGGAGGAGGAAAAAGAATGTCTCGTCGGAATGCCCCAAAATCAGTAATTAAAAGGTTGCCGGTTTATCTGCGAATATTGGATAACCTGATTCGCAGGGACGTGGAAATCATTTCATCCCGTGTCCTAAGTGAGGAAACCGGATTTACCGCAGAGCAGATACGTAAAGACCTTGCTTACTTCGGAGCCTTTGGCACCCGTGGCACCGGATATAATACCACCTATCTGCGTGAAAAGCTCCTACGCATTATTGGCCTGGACAAAGAGACCAAGTTAGTTGTTGTGGGAGTGGGTCATCTGGGCAAAGCGCTGACCCGTTACAATATTACCAAAAACCCATATGTAAAAGTGGTGGGTATCTTTGATGCCAACCCTAAGGAGCACGGCTCAGAAATTGAAGGCCACAAAGTGATGTCCATGGAAGAAATGCCGCGAGTAATCAAAGAGCATGATGTAAAGGTAGCCATGATCACAGTACCCGCTGAGCCGGCCCAGGATGTGGTGGATCAACTGGTGGAAAACGGCATCACAGCAATTCTCAATTTTGCTCCCACCAAGCTGCATGTCCCGGAGGAAGTCCATGTGCACAATGCTGATCTGACCATTGAATTGCAGAGCCTTATTTATTACACTCTGGAAGACGAAAAGAAGAATTACGCCGAATAAATTTACGCTCAAATTTACTCTTATTTCCAGCAAAAAACATGCATAGAAGCTGTTGACTTTTCATATGCCGTTGTGTATACTATAGAAGTGCTCAAGATTGAGTGCGCAAAAAGATTGCGGAGCTGTGGTGTAGAGGCCTAACATGCCTGCCTGTCACGCAGGAGATCGCGGGTTCGACTCCCGTCAGCTCCGCCATTTATTTTGCCGAGATAGCTCAGTAGGTAGAGCAGCGGACTGAAAATCCGCGTGTCCCCAGTTCAATTCTGGGTCTCGGCACCACGCGGAAGTAGCTCAGTGGTAGAGCATCGCCTTGCCAAGGCGAGGGTCGCGGGTTCGAATCCCGTCTTCCGCTCCATAAGAAACTAACTCAGGCGCACACCGTGCGCCTTAATTAATCCAAATATTGGCCGTACTTGACGGCCGGGCTTCCGTATGCTAATATGGATATGCCAACTAAATAACAGGCGGGGCGACATAGCCAAGTGGTAAGGCAGAGGACTGCAAATCCTTTATTCCCCGGTTCAAATCCGGGTGTCGCCTCCATTTTTTATGTAAAGAACTATTTGCCGGAGTGGCGGAACAGGCAGACGCAAGGGACTTAAAATCCCTCGGCCCACCATGGCCGTACCGGTTCGATTCCGGTCTCCGGCACCATTTATAATATAAAGCGCAATGCTTACAGGCCATCCAAACAGGATGGTCTTTTTGGTCTAAATCTTGGTCAAAAATTTGTCGAAACAGGCAGGATATTAGCTGTTTTTACAGAATAGGTTATGGTGAAAAATATATAGTTTTATGCTTGAAAAAGGCAAACCTGTCGAAAGGCAGGGACGCAAAGCCAAGGGTCTAATGCTGTTTTTACAGCGATGACAGCCGGTTGCCGGGCAGGTTCTGAGCCTGCTTTTCGGTAAGCAGTTTTTTTATTGCCTAAAAGGAGGCCGATATGTACCAGTCCGATGTTTATCAGCTTAACAGCTTATTGAAGCAGATGCGTCAGGAATGCAGGGAACTGCAGGAAGAAATAACCGAAGGTATTGATTTGCTTCAGGAAAAAGAACGGATTCGCCAAGGAAAGGCCGCAATTGTCAATCAATTAAACGAAGACATAAAAGATGCGGCGGGCAGGCAAAAAGGATATTGGGAACCATATAAAAAAGAAAAGATGGAGCGGCGCCTGGAGCGTTTTGCCGCCATGCTTCCCGCTTAAAGAATACCTAAGAGGCCTTATACATAAAGGCTTCTTTTTCTTTTAAGTACTATTGACAGCACAATACATTTCATGTTAAATTATAGGCAAACAGGTGTTCGGGAGGTGATAAATATGTTTAAAATCTAATGAAGGCATGATATAATGTCCCTGTTGGAAATATGTGTTTTGGAGGAATCTGTATGGAACAGATTTTAAACCAGATTCTAGACAAGATCGATGGACTGGAAAGTTCACTTGGGGGACGAATAGACAAGCTTGATGCCCGGATGGACCGGCTGGAAGGTCGCATGGATCGGCTGGAAGGTCAGATGGACAAGCTGGAAGGCCGGATGGACCAGCAAGATTCCCGCATGGATCGCCTGGAGCATGCTCAGGCTGCAATGAGCAGAAAAGTTGACTACATTTATGAGGAGACTGCCGGTTTGCTGGAATTTAAAACAGCAACGGTGAGGTTTCAGGAAGAGACAGTCAAAACGTTGCAGCGCCATGAGACAGATATTGAATTACTTAAGAAAATAGCTCGCTAACATAATAAAGCTAAACAAAAAACCTGTCCGTTTCCGGACAGGTTTTATCTTTAATAATGGTGGGTCGTACTGGATTTGAACCAGTGGCCCCTACCGTGTCAAGGTAGTGCTCTCCCCCTGAGCTAACGACCCATATTTATTTTTAAACGCAAGAATTATTGTACCAGAAAACGGGGTGAAAAGCAAGGTTTCTCTTGGAGAAATCTTTGGAAGGGTGAATAGTGAATAAGGAAGGAATAATGATGCCCACAGAAGCAAAATATAAGAACAGAATATGAAAAGGAGGGGATTTTATGAGCGCTTCAAGAGAATCGAATCCTATTACACGGGTAAAATGTGTGGTGGACAGTTGCGAGTATTGGGATAACGGTGATCATTGCATGGCTTCAAATATTGAGATTCAGCCTCCCGCAGCTTCCGATACGGAAGAAACTGATTGCGCAACATTCCGTCCCAAGCACTAGGAAAGAAGTTTTGGGACAGTTGACCTGTCCCCGTGTCCCAAAAAGACGTGCTCACAGCACGTCTTTCTTAGGTTTGGTAAGATGTGGGGAAAAAGTATACATTTTTTCTTCCAGTCATATAATACAGGAGAAGGGAGTTGACAGCGTTGGCAATGATTGCGATAGCTGTAAAATACACCACGCCTGGGCTGTTAGAGAGACTGGAAGAGGGCATGTTTTTTTTAAAAAAACGGGGTGTAGGGTACAGATTCGGGAGAAGATGATGAACGACTGGCCCCACTATCTTTGTGTTCTGGAAAAGAAAGGCGCAGAAACTGATTATGAGGCAGGTTTGCTGTTTAAGCGGATATTAGCTGAGAATTTAACGGAATTTGTGATGAGTGAGCAGTCTGTGCCATATTTGGCGGATATTTTATCACATTACTACTTTTACTTTCCCAGTGATGAACGGCGGGAAATTCTTGCTCTGGCACAGAAACACTATGAAAATGAGCGGGTAAAAGACGGTGGCGGCCAGGTTTACAGCGAAGTGTTGGAACAGATGCGCGGTTTTTTGGAGGGCAGCAGATATTTTAACCTGCACGGCTTTATTGTGTTTCGCCTGCGGGTTTGGCTGGAATTGCTGCGAAAATGTGTGGATAATGCGGTAAATGATTTCTTGCTGGAAAAGGAATATCAGGAATTTATCAAATTGCTGAAGTATTTTGTGGCACTGCAGGAGCCCAAGATGGATTTAATCCATGTCACCGCCAATGAGGACGGACAGATTAATTTGCTTGATGAACATTATCAGGCCATTGAGTGGTCCGAGGATAATATGCAGTGGGACTGGGACGACAGCTTTGTGGACGAAGAAGACCAGTTGGTAAGTATGCTGATAACCGTGGCTCCGCATCGGGTGATGCTGCACCGTAATGTGCATGCCAGGTTTCCCAAAGCGGCGGACACCTTAAAACATGTTTTTGAAAACCGGGTTACACTATGCAAGCGATGCAAACTGTGTCAGGAAGTAAGTAAACACCTGACTTTAAAGGAGAAATAGGCCGGCTGACAGCCGGTCTTTATTTCTTTGTGGCGAACGTGGTAAAATATAGGGGTGGAAGGAGAGAGATAATGATTTTTGTCCTTTTACCTCTGACAGGCGCGGTTATTGGCTGGATTACCAATGTGCTGGCGATTCGCCTCTTGTTTCGCCCGCTGGAGCCTGTGCGGCTGGGTCCGTTCCCCATTGTGCTGCAGG
Source organism: Dethiobacter alkaliphilus AHT 1 (assembly GCF_000174415.1). Classification (NCBI taxonomy): domain Bacteria; kingdom Bacillati; phylum Bacillota; class Dethiobacteria; order Dethiobacterales; family Dethiobacteraceae; genus Dethiobacter; species Dethiobacter alkaliphilus. The sequence continues at coordinate 30,177 of NZ_ACJM01000017.1, read as the reverse complement.
GCCTGATTCCCAAAAGAAGAGGCCAGATTGCTGAAAACGTGGGAGAAGTGGTGGCTGCACAGCTATTCTCTGTGGACGAGCTGGCAGGTCGGGTGGACATGCCTCAGATGCAGCTGGAAGTGGAGCGGTTGGTGAAAGAGGCGGTTCAGGATTGGTGCGGTGAAAGGATGGGAATGTTCCCAGGCCCACTGCGCCAGTACTGCAGCAATGTATTGCGGGATTTGGTGGCCGAAGAGGTGGCCCGGCAGTTTCCCCGGATGGCCGGGATGTTTTTTTCCCGTATGCGGGAGCAGGTCAATGTGCGCACCATTGTGGAGGATAAGATTAATGCCCTTTCTTTGGCTGAGGTGGAACAGATGGTGATTACCGTGGCGCGGCGTGAACTAAAACAGATTGAATGGCTGGGTGCGCTGTTGGGTTTTATAATCGGTTTGCTGCAGGCCCTTTTGGTGTTCTGGCTGGTCTAAACTTGACAGGCTGTTTTCCAGGTTTTATGATGATTGCAGACATATGTAGGATGGAGTGATGATGTTGCCTAAAGTTACATTACCTGACGGATCAGTACGTGAATATACCGACGGCACCACCGTAAGTGATGTGGTGGCAGATCTTGGCGGCCGGCTGAAAAAAGAGGCGGTGGCGGCTAAGGTTAACGGTGTGGTAAGGGATCTGACATACACGCTTACAGAGGATGCAGAGGTGCGTTTTCTCACATTTGCCGATGATGAAGGGGCAGAGGTGTATCGTCACACCTCCAGCCATATTCTGGCCCTGGCCGTAAAGCGGCTGTTTAAGGGTGTTAAGCTGGGTATCGGTCCGGCTATTAAAGACGGCTTCTATTACGATTTTGACTACAGTGAGTCTTTTGTGCCGGCAGATCTGGAGAAAATCGAAAAAGAGATGGAGAAAATTATCAAGGAAAGCCTGCCGCTGGAGCGTTTTGAACTGGAGCGGCAGGAGGCGGTGGAGTATTTCAACAAACTGGGTGAGGATTATAAGGTGGAGTTGATTCAGGATTTGCCGGAAGATGCGGTGATTAGCTGTTACCGCTGCGGCGAGTTTGTGGATCTTTGTGCCGGTCCGCATCTGCCCACCACCGGACGGGTAAAGGCGGTTAAACTTTTAAACCTGGCCGGTGCGTACTGGCGGGGCAGTGAAAATAATCCGATGCTGCAGCGGATTTACGGCACATCCTTTCCCAAGCGCTCGCAGTTGGATGAGTATCTGCACCGGTTGGAAGAGGCTAAAAAGCGCGATCATCGCAAACTGGGCCGGGAGTTGGACTTGTTTAGCATTCAGGATGAAGGCCCCGGATTTCCTCTGCTGCATCCCCGCGGCATGATTATCCGCAATGCGCTGGAGGAGTTTTGGCGTGAGGAGCACCGTAAAGCAGGCTATGATGAGATTAAGACCCCCATAATTCTCAACCGGGTATTGTGGGAACGCTCCGGCCACTGGGACCATTATCAGGAAAATATGTACTTTACCAAAATTGATGAGCAGGATTTTTCGGTAAAGCCCATGAACTGTCCGGGATCCATGCTGGTTTATAAAACAAAAATGCATTCCTACCGTGATTTGCCGGTGCGGATGGGAGAGTTGGGTCTGGTCCACCGCCACGAGCTTTCCGGGACACTGCACGGCATGATGCGGGTCCGGGCTTTTACCCAGGATGACGCCCATATCTTTATGCTGCCTTCGCAGATTAAAGAAGAGGTGGCCAAGGTAATTGAGCTTACCGACCGGGTATATAATGTGTTTGGCTTTGATTATCATGTGGAACTGTCCACCAAGCCGGAAAAAGCCATGGGTTCCGATGAGATGTGGGATGTGGCCACCAATGCGCTGCGTGAGGTGCTGGAGGAGCGCGGCATGCAGTTTGTGATAAATGAGGGAGACGGTGCTTTTTACGGACCAAAGATTGACTTCCACCTGCAGGATTCCATTGGCCGCACCTGGCAGTGCGGCACTATCCAGCTGGATTTCCAGATGCCGGAGAAATTTGATATTCACTATGTGGGTGAGGACGGTCAAAAGCACCGTCCGGCGGTGATTCACCGGGTAATCTACGGCTCCATTGAACGCTTCATGGCGGTACTGATTGAACACTTTGCCGGAGCCTTTCCGGTGTGGCTGGCGCCGCAGCAGGTTGTGGTGCTGCCCATTACGGACAAGCATCATCAGTACGCCCAGACACTGGTGGAGCGCTTTAGAGAAGCCGGTGTTCGTGCCGAGGCCGATGTGCGCAATGAAAAAATAGGCTATAAAATCCGGGAAGCCCAGGTACAGAAAGTTCCCTATATGCTGGTGGTGGGCGACAAGGAAATGGAAGCCGGCCAAGTTTCGGTGCGGGAACGTGCTGCAGGAGATGTGGGCTCCATGGAAGTGGATGCTTTTCTGGCCAAGATCACAGCAGAGATCGCCAACAAGCAGCGTTGACTTAAGAGGAAAAATATGATATAGTTAGTTGCGTCAAGCAGAAGCCACCGCTTCTCACCCCAAGGCAAAGCCGAAAGGGTCAGCAATAACCACAGTTTATGTGTGTATATTTTGCTATGAAAAGCAGGTGGATTCTCACCTGCTTTTTCTTATTGGTTTTTGGTATGATATTTTGGAGGTGATATAAAATTAGTAAGGACACACTTGTTAACGAACAAATCCGGGCACGGGAAGTACGGGTTGTTGATCAGGAAGGGAACCAGCTGGGGATTATGCCCTTGAAAGAGGCGCTGCGGATTGCCGGGGAGAAAAACCTGGATCTTGTGGCTGTGTCGCTTTCTGCCAAACCGCCTGTCTGCCGCATTATGGATTTTGGGAAATACAAGTTCGAGCAGAGCAAGCGGGAAAAGGAAGCCCGCAAAAATCAGAAAACCATCACAATGAAGGAAGTAAAAGTTCGTCCCAACATTGAAGAACACGATTTCCAGGTAAAGCTTAAGAATGCCCGCCGTTTTCTGGAAAACGGTGATAAGGTGAAAGCCACGGTCATGTTCCGCGGGAGAGAAATTACCCACCCGGAGCTGGGGCAGAAGCTGCTTCTGCGCATCGCAAAGGATGTAGAGGACCTGGGCAATGTGGAGCGCGTTCCTAAAGTGGAAGGGCGAAACATGATTATGATTCTAACGCCGAAAACAAGCTAGGAGGGAACAGCTATGCCTAAAATGAAAACACACAGTGGTGCAGCAAAGCGCTTTAAGAAAACCGGCAGCGGCAAGTATAAGCGCAGCCGGGCTAACCATAGCCATATTTTGGAGAAAAAAGCTCCCAAGCGTAAGCGTCGTCTGCGCAAAAACTCCGTGGTTTGCGCTGCAGAGACCAAGCGTTTGGACAAAATGCTGCCCTACTAAAAACAGGTTACATCTACATTTATAAATATAACAATGCAGGGAGGTTTTACCCATGCCTAGGGTTAAACGGGGTGTGGCCACGCGCGCACGCCATAAAAGAGTTATTAAACTGGCCAAAGGTTATTTTGGCGCCAAAAGCAAGTTGTTTAAAACTGCAAATCAGGCGGTTATGAAATCGCTGGCCAACGCTTATCGCGATCGTCGTCTGCGCAAGCGTGACTATCGGAAGTTATGGATTTCCAGGATTAACGCCGCAGCACGTGTAAACGGTATGTCCTACAGCCGCATGATGTATGGCTTGAAGCGTGCAGGGATTGATATCAACCGTAAAATGCTGGCCGATTTGGCAGTAAACGATGCGGAAGGCTTCAGTCAGTTAATTGGAGTTGCAAAAGAAAACCAATAGGGTTAGAATGTAAGTCAGAAGCGCAAGCTTCTGGCTTTCCCTTTTAAACTTGTTTGGAGGTAGCCACAGTGCAACTTAACCCCTTTCAGGCACCTAAAGTATCGCCGGCCAAGATTTTGGTGGTGGGCTTTGCTGCCGTAATATTCATCGGTGCCCTCCTGCTTACTTTGCCCATAGCCACGCACAGCGGTCAGATCTCGTTTCTGGATGCGCTCTTTACAGCCACCAGCGCTGTTTGTGTAACCGGCCTGGTGGTGGTGGATACCGGTACATATTTTACAGTTTTCGGCCAGACCGTGATTATGATTCTGATTCAAATCGGCGGCCTGGGGATTATGACAGCCGCCACGGTGGTGTTTATCCTGCTGGGAAAGAAGATTACCCTGCGGGAGCGATTAGTAATAAAGGAAGCCATGAACCAGATTACCATGGAAGGTTTGGTGCGTCTGGTGCAGATTGTTATTTTGCTGACCTTTGCCGTGGAAGCAGTGGGAGCATTACTCTTAAGTACCCGCTTTATTCCTGAATATGGTTTGGGGACAGGCCTTTTTTATTCTGTTTTTCATGCCGTCTCCGCCTTTAGTAATGCCGGGTTTGATTTAATCGGAGAGGGGAGAAGCCTGACCCCATTTGCCAATGACCCGGTGATCCTGTTGACCATTGCCGCTTTGTTTATCCTGGGTGGTTTGGGCTTTTCCGTGGTGATGGAGTTTTATCAGAAAAGACGCCTGCGAAGGCTGACTTTGCATACAAAAATGGTTCTCATCATTTCCTCTGTTTTATTGGTTTTGGGAACAGTGATAATTTTTGTGATGGAATACAACAATCCGGAGACACTAGGGCAGCTGGGCTTTTTGGGAAAAGTGTTAAATGCTTTCTTTACTTCAGCCACCACCCGGACAGCCGGTTTTAACTCGGTTCCCACCGGCGGGCTGCTGCACCCCACGTTATTTTTCATGCTGGCCCTGATGTTTATCGGTGCATCGCCGGGCTCCACCGGGGGCGGCATTAAAACCACCACTTTCGGCGGACTTTTGGTGGCGGTCATCTCCACCATTCGCGGCAGCGATGATCCGGTTATTTTCAAAAAGCAAATCCCGGTGGAAATCTTGCGCCGCGCATTATCCATTGCCGTAATTTCCATTACGTTGGTGTTTCTGGTAACCCTGCTTCTGTTAATTACCGAGGGAGGCGAATTGCTGCCGGTCTTTTTTGAAGCCATGTCCGCCTTTGGTACGGTGGGTCTTTCTACAGGCATAACCGGTGAATTGTCTCCGCTGGGCCGGATTATCATAATTATCACCATGTTTGCCGGCCGTCTGGGTCCCCTGACCCTGATGTTTGCACTGGCCCGCAGAATGCAAAAAAAATCCCCCATTCGCTATACATCGGAAAGAATAATGCTGGGGTAGGGAGTGAAACAAATGAAAGTGAAACAGTTTGCAGTTATTGGTATCGGCCGTTTTGGGGCCAGTGTGGCCACCACGCTTTATGATATGGGTCATGACGTATTAGTAATTGATACCAGTGAATCAAAAATTGAAGCAATAATTGACCGGGTAACCCATGGAGTGGTGGCCGACAGTACCAGTGAAACGGCGCTGCGCTCATTGGGTATCACAAATTTTGACGTGGTCATTGTTTCCATCGGTCAGGACATCCAGGCCAGCATTCTTACCACACTGGTGATTAAAGAAATGGATGTAAAATATATCGTGGCCAAGGCCAGGACCTCCCTGCACGGTAAGGTATTGCAAAAAATCGGGGCCGACAGGATTATTTACCCTGAGCGGGATATGGGCATCCGGGTGGCAAACAACCTGGTGGCCACCAATGTTATCGATTTTATTGAGCTTTCTCCCGACTACAGCATCGTGGAAATTATTGCTCCCGGTGATATGGTGGATAAATCTCTCAGAGAGCTGGATTTGCGGGCCAAATACGGTGTAAACGTGTTGGCCATTCGTGGTGCAGATAAAAAGATAAATGTATCTCCCGCAGCTCACGATCACATTAAAGAGGGGGACCTGTTGATTGTGGTGGGAGAAAATGAAAAAATCCAGAATCTGAGCAGGTGAGGCCGTGACTGTAATTTCCAGTACACAGAACCGGTACGTTAAACTGTATCGCAGTCTGGAAAAACGAAAAATCAGGATCCAGCAAAATCTGGTGCCACTGGAAGGGGAGAAGCTAATCCGGGACGCCATAGAGCGCCGGGTTCTACCGGAAGTTGTTTATCTGCGTGAGGGCCTGACGCCGGAGGAGTTCCCGTTTCTGCAGGCGCTGGAATCTCAGGTTCCCGTCCTGAGTATCGCAGAGAAGCTTTTCGACCGTACCGCTTTTACCGATTCACCACAGGGCATTCTGGCGGTGGCGCCGCGCCCCAAAAGTGATTTGACAGATCTGTTTGTCAAAAAACCTGCCCTGTTGTTGGTAGCAGACGGCGTGCAGGATCCGGGGAATTTGGGTACCATGCTGCGTTCCGCCGCCGCCGCCGGTGCTGACGGCGCAATTTTGCTGCCCGGCACCGTGGATGCCACAAACCCCAAAGCGCTGCGTGCTGCCATGGGGGCGTACTTTGCCCTTTCTGTGGTGGAAACAAATCATCAAGATTGTCTCTCGGCCCTTGCCGGACACGGGGTTTCGCTGGTGACCACCGCTGCCCGGGCTGAAGTAGCCTATGACCGTTATGACTGGAATACCCCTGTGGCCGTTGTGATTGGTAACGAAGGGTCCGGTGTTTCACCGGCTATGGCCGAAGCGGCCAAATCCAGAGTTTCCATTCCCATGGCAGGAGCGGTGGAATCATTAAATGCCGCCATTGCCATGTCTGTTATCTTTTTTGAAGCAGCCCGGCAGCGTCGGAAGCTTGTGTAAGGGAAATCCTTATGCTATAATTAAAACAGTTCCATTCCAGAAGCAAGGAGTGGTCATAAAAATGGCAAATGCAGAATTATTTTGGGTTTTGTTTGAAAGGACGGGTTCTGTAGCGGCGTACCTGCTTTATAAGCAGATGATGACATCAAAAATATGCTAAAGGCGATGACGGGACGAGTACGCCAATAACCGCACCACAGGAAGGAACGTCGAGACTGAGAGCGTTCTGTGTAGGGTTGGTCGGAAGTTCCTCCCCGAGCAGCCGGCTGAAAAGTTTTTGAGTAGGTCGGTACGGGTAATCCCGTTACAGAATCAGAGTGAGTAGGAATCTGCTAAAGTTGGGTGGTACCGCGGAAGTATGCTTTCGTCCCTTTTGAGGGACGATATTTTTTTATACTGGAAATTATAACTCTATGCAGTTTGTAACGCTGCTAAGAAAACCAGTACCCAAAGCGCCAGTTTAACCGAATGCAGCGCGTTTTATTATCCGATGTTTTTGGTAAAGGAGTTGACGATATGCAGGACAAGCTAAAGGCTATAGCCGAAAACGCCCGGCAGGAGATTGCCGCTGCCGCGACAGAAAAAGAGTTAAAGGAAATCCAGGTCCGCTTTTTAGGCAAAAAAGGTGAAATGACCGCTGTTTTGCGTGGCATGGGCAAGCTGCCGCCGGAGGAGCGGCCGGTGGTGGGCGGTTTGGCAAACCAGATTCGTGATGAACTGACCGAGCTGTTTGCCGCCCGGGAAGAAGAGCTGCGCAGCGCTGAGCGCCAGAAGGATATGGCGGCCCAGAGGGTGGACGTTACCCTGCCGGGCCGGCCGCAGGAATTGGGTCATATGCATCCCTTGACCCGGGTGATGGATGAAATTGCCGAGATTTTTCTTGGTATGGGCTTTACCATTGCCGAGGGCCCGGAAATTGAGACCGATTATTATAACTTTGAAGCGCTGAATATTCCCAAAGAACATCCGGCCAGAGAGATGCAGGATTCTTTCTACATAAGACCTGATATTCTGTTGCGCACCCACACCTCGCCGGTGCAGGTCAGAACCATGGAAAAGGTGGCCCCTGAGGTGCCGGTACGCATTATTGCTCCCGGGAAAGTTTATCGCCGCGATGATGATGCCACCCACTCCCCCATGTTTCACCAGGTGGAAGGGCTGGTAATTGACCGTAATATTTCTCTGTCCGATTTGAAAGGGACGCTTCTGCTTTTTGCACAGCAAATGTTTGGGCCTCACCAACAGGTTCGCCTGCGGCCCAGCTTTTTCCCCTTCACTGAGCCCAGTGCGGAAGTGGATATTTCCTGTTTCCTGTGCTCAGGGGACGGCTGCCGGATCTGTAAAGATACGGGTTGGATTGAGATTCTCGGTTCGGGCATGGTGCACCCCCGGGTACTGGAAATGTCCGGGTACGATCCGGAACAGTTTACCGGTTATGCCTTTGGTATGGGTGTGGAGAGGATAGCTATGCTGAAGTACGGTGTTGACGATTTGCGCCTGTTTTTTAATAATGATGTACGTATGCTGCGGCAATTCAGATAAAGAGCGAAACGGTAAAGGAGGTAGCACCAGTGCGGGTACCTTATACATGGTTAAAAGATTTTATCGACTTGGAACACTCTGCCCAGGAGTTGGCAGAGATGTTAACTAACGCCGGGATTGAAGTGGAGGAAATAACCACGCTGAAACCGGCTTTCACCAATGTGGTGGTGGCGGAAGTAAAATCTCTGGATAAACATCCGGAAGCAGATAAGCTGTTTGTGGTGCAGGTTCATGACGGAACTGAAGAAAGCACCGTGGTGGCGGGCATTAATAATTTCTCTCCGGGGGACAAAGTGCCTCTGGCCAAACCCGGCGCCAGGCTGCCCGGTGATTTGAAAATCCGGCGCACCAAACTGCGGGGCATTGAGTCCAACGGGATGCTTTGCTCCGCAGAGGAGTTGGGCCTGGAGCTAAATCCCGGTGTCCACGGTATTTTGGTGTTGGACGGCGAAACGCCTGTGGGCGTGTCATTGGAAGAGGCGCTGTACTTAAACGATCCGGTATTGGTGCTGGGACTGACGCCAAACCGGGCCGACTGTCTGGGCTTATTGGGTGTGGCCCACGAAGTGGCGGCGCTCACCGGAAAAGCGGTGCAGATGCCCGATACGTCACTGCCGGTGGAAAAGGCCACACAGCCGGTGCCCAAAATTTCCATAGAAGATGAAAACCTCTGTGCCCGCTACGCCGGGCTGGTGCTCTCCGATATCCGGGTAGATATGGCGCCGGTGTGGATGCAGGTCCGCCTGCTGCAGGCCGGAGTGCGGCCCATCAGTAACATTGTGGATATCACAAACTATGTTATGTGGGAATGGGGGCAGCCCCTGCATGCCTTTGACTACCATACACTGGCGGAACACAGTATTGTGGTGCGCAAAGCCCGGGAGGGCGAGGTCATGGTAACTTTGGATGATCAGGAGCGTGAACTGACTTCTGAGATGCTGGTTATTGCCGATGCCAAAGAACCGGTGGCGCTGGCCGGGGTAATGGGTGGCCTGGCCACGGAAGTGACGGCGGCAACCGATACAGTGCTGTTGGAATCCGCCCATTTTAACCCGGTATCTATCCGCCGCACCGGTCGCAGTCTGGGCATGTATTCGGAAGCACAGCAGCGTTTTGAAAAAGGGGTGGATGTTAATGGCTGCGGCCAGGCTATCCGTCGTGCCGCCCGCCTTATTGACCTTTTAAATGCAGGACGGGTGAACGGAGATGTGGTGGACGAATATGTTGCGCCGCAATATCCCAAGAAAATCAGGCTGCGCCCCGACCGGGCGCGGCAGTTGATTGGTCTGGAAATTTCCCAGCTGGAGATGTCCACCATTTTTCAGCGTCAGGGCTTTAAAGTGGAGGAAGGTACTCAGCTTCATGTAACGGCGCCCACCCGTAGGGCCGATTTGCAGGAAGAAGTGGACTTAATTGAAGAAGTTGCCCGCATTCACGGTTATGACAAAATCGGTACCACTCTGCCTTCCGGGACTATGACCCAGGGCAGAAGGACAGAAAAACAACGGGCCATAAAAAAAGTGAGGGAAACGCTGATTTCCTGCGGCCTGGCGGAAGTAATCAATTACTCCTTTGTCAGTCCGCAGATGTCTGATAAACTGCGGATTCCCGCCGAAAGTCAGCTGAGAAAAGCGGTGACCATTGCCAATCCTCTGTCTGAAGAGCAAAGCGTGATGCGTACGCTGCTTACCGGCGGCCTGCTGGATACCTTGTCCTATAACAGTAACCGAAATGAACAGAACATCAAGGTTTTTGAACTGGGAGCGGTGTACCTGCCCAAGGAACTGCCTCTTGTTGAGTTGCCTGAAGAAAAGACCATTCTGGGAATTGCCATGACCGGAGAATTTCCCAAAGAACACTGGCGTCACAAACCGGTATCCGTGGATTTCTTTGATGTAAAAGGGGTTGTGGAGACGGTGCTGTCGGTTTTGGGAATTGATGGGGTACAGGTTACAGAAGCAGAGCTTCCCTGGTGTCAGCCCGGACAGACCGCTCTCTTGTATCTGGACAATGAGGAGTTGGGCTGGATTGGCCGGGTGCATCCGGAAGTGGCGGATGAGTACGACCTGGAAAAACCGGTTTACCTGGCCGAGCTGGACTTGGCAAAATTGCTGGATAAGGCCAGCCTCATTACCCAATATACCAGTTTGCCCCGGTATCCGGCGGTTCTGCGGGATATAGCGGTGGTGGTGCCCGATTCGGTGAGCGCAGCGGAAGTAATTGACCTGATGCGTGATGCCGGCGGGTCAATTGTGGAGGATATTACCCTCTTTGACTTGTATCGCGGCCCGCAAATCCCTGAAGGCAGCCGCAGCCTGGCCTTTGCCGTCACCTACCGTGATGCGGCGCGGACACTAAGCGATGATGTGGTGTCCCGAGAACATCAGAAAATAGAAGAAGCGTTGGCTTCCCGGTTTGGTGCCAGCCTGCGCCGTTAAGAAAGAAGGAGAGCGGGCAGGAAATTTGTCATATGGAGGCGAATTCTTTACCAAATAGCAATTTCTGGGGAGGTAGACCGCCATGACCCATGATGACAACAAAGCACGCGTAAATGTAAAAATTTACGGAGAAGAATATGTGATGCGCGGACCCAATACGCCTGAACATATGTTGAGCATAGCGCATTATGTAGATGAAAAAATGAAGGAAATCGGCCAGGCCAATACCCGTCTTGGTATTAACAAGGTGGCGGTGCTGACTTCGCTTAATCTGGCCGATGAGCTATTTCGGGCCCGTAAGGAACTGCAGGAGATGAAGGCCCGTATGGAACAAAAGAACCGACAGGAGCATAGAAACCGCCGATGAACTGGCTTGATGTACTTCTTATATTGCTTTTTATTTTTTCCATTTCAATGGGCTGGCGCCGGGGATTGATCCGTCAGCTCTTTGATGTGGCTGCAGTAATTGCCGCCTATGCGGTGGCTTTGTTTTTTGGCAGAGAATTTGTTCTGTGGCTAAACAACTTTATCCCACTGGCCGAGTGGTTTCCTGCCTGGTTTAGCGAAACCTCTCCCTTGGGATTTGCGGTGGGGGAGATTTTGCTTCGTTTACTGGGGTTTTTTATCCTGTTTTTTGCGGTGCGCCTGGTTTTTCGGGTGGTGGGCGGTTTGCTGCACAGTATTTTTTGTCTGCCGGTGTTGGGAACCATCAACGGCGCCGGCGGCATGCTTATGGGGATGCTCAAAGGCTTATTGCTTATCTTGATTATTGTGGCGGCAGGGCAGCTCATCAGCACCCCGTTTTGGCAGCAGACCATGCAGCAGTCCCTGGTGGCCTCTGTTTTATTAGACATTTTACCTGTGGTCTACGACCAGATGGTTCGTTTCTTGTTAGGGAATCAAATTAGTGTGACTTTCTGAATTTAAGTAAAGCTAACAGCCGTGTGAAAACACGGTTACTTTTTTATTCTCTAGTAAAATATAATACTGCTTTAATTTTTGCAAAGCCGTTAATCTGTAAGATAGAAGAAACCTCACAGCTGGAGTGAATGTTATGCACAATCGTGATGTGGCAGAGATGCTGGACCGGGCTGCACGTATCCTTGCCCTGCGGGGCGAAAACCGTTATCGGGTCCGTGCTTATAAACGGGCCGCCCGCGCAGTAATATCAGCACCGGAAGAAATTGAACAGTTAATCCGTAAAAACCGGCTGCAATCCCTGGAGGGAGTGGGTAGTGGCCTGGCTGCCAAGATTAAGGAGATAGTCAGGACCGGTAAGCTGCCCTTGTTGGAGAGGCTGGAAACGGGAAAACTACCACCCCTTGAACAGAATCGGCAAATTATGCTGGCATCGGCTCTGACCTTAGTGTCGGAGCTTATCCCACAGCTAAAGGAGCTCTCCGGCGTGGGCCGGGTGGAAGTTACCGGAGATGTGCGCCGCAGCCGGGAAATGGTGTCAGAGGTAGCTGTGGTGGTGGGGGCAGATGATTTGGCCGCCGCCAGAGAATCTTTTAAGCAAAGTGACTTTCTGCATCAACTAAGCTGGGACGGCAACTTTTGCCGGGCAATACACAGCTACGGGATCCCAGTGGCTCTGTATCTTGTCCACCGGGATGATTTCTGCCTGACACATTGGGTAACCACCGGCAGCAAAAATCACGTGCAGAAGGTGGCCGCCGCCATAGAAAAGGTTACCGGCCATGACCTGCTTAGCCAGGAAGCAAAAACCATGCCGCACAGCTTCATGGAGGAAGAGGAGATATATGAACTGGCAGAAATGTCGTACGTGCCGCCGGAATTGCGGGAAGATGCCGGTGAACTGACGGCAGCTGCCAAAGGAGCCCTTCCCGCCCTGATAACTGCAGATCAGTATCGCGGTGATTTGCATGTCCATACCGACTGGAGCGACGGTACGGCGGATGTGGAAAAAATGGTTAAAGCGGCTGCGGAGTTGGGTTATGAATATCTTGCCGTTACAGACCATTCCCGCACCCTGAAAATTGCCCGCGGCCTTTCTTTGGAGCGGCTGGCGGAACAGAAAAAGTTTATCGCCTCCCTGCAGGAAAAATATCCGAATATCCGCATCTTGGCCGGGATTGAAGCCGATATCCTTGATGACGGCAGTGTGGATGCTCCGGATGAGGTCCTCTCCGGCCTGGATGTGGTGGTGGCTTCGGTGCACAGCGGTTTCAGGCAGAGCCGGCAGAAATTAACGCAGCGAATTTGCCGTGCCATGCAAAATAAGTATGTTCAGATTATCGGCCATGCCACCGGACGGCTGCTGGGCAAGCGGGACCCCTATGATGTGGATGTGGAGGAGTTAATCCGTACTGCTGCCGGCACCGGCACAGTGCTGGAAATAAACTCTTCTCCGGACCGCCTGGATATCAACGGTGATTATGCCCGCAGGGCAAAAGAGACAGGGGTGAAGATTGCCATTAATACCGATGCCCACAGCCAGTTGGAGTTGGCCAACGTAGGTCTGGGTATTGCCACCGCCCGCCGGGGCTGGCTTACTGCGGAAAATGTGGTAAATACCCGCTCTGCCTCAGACCTACTCCCTTTATTGCAACGAAAAAAATTAAACCGGCAGTAATTGCCGGTTTTAATGGATGTGGTTTTGATGAGTATGGTTTTGCTGCATCATAATTTCACATTCTTTAACCATCTGGGCCATTTGCGAGAAGCAGCGGTTCTCTGAAAGCGCCCCTTGTGATTCGGACAGGGCGGAGACTGCCAGCTGCAGAGCCTGCGTTACCTGCTTTTGCGAGTCTTCCTGCTGCTCCTGTACGCTGTTGGCCAGCTGTTTGACCATTTCCAGCAGGAATTGAGGATTGTTGCGCGGGCCCTGCTCCTCCAACACCTCCTGCATGGCCAGTACCTGGGCGTGCATGGCCTTGATTTTTTGCAGCTGGGCCTGCAGAGCTGCTGCTTTCTGCAGGGTCTGCTGCAGCGCCTGTTCGGCCAGTTGCTGCTGCTCTTTAATGGCCCCGTGCAGGTTTTCAATGTTTTCCTGCAGATCTTTTTGTTCCCACATCTGAACTGTCATATCTATCACCTCAAATCTTTGCTGCCGTTGTTGTTAGTGTGCCGTAGATAATACAGTTTATAAGTAAAGGTGAGTACTATGGATCAATTTTTCCAACAACCCCTATCGAAAACGTTTTACCGTAAACCTACTGAAGAAGTGGCCCGACGGATGCTGGGCAAACTTTTGGTTCATAAATCTGCACAAGGAATTACTGCCGGCCGGATTGTGGAGACTGAAGCCTATCTGTTTCATAATGATCCGGCATGTCATGCCTGCCGGGGAATGACAGCCCGCAACCAGGCTATGTTTGGTGAGGCGGGGTACGCCTATGTTTATTTAATTTACGGGATTCATTACTGTTTTAATGTGGTCGCCGCGCCTCCGGGAGAGGGAGAAGCGGTGCTGGTCCGGGCACTGGAGCCCGTCTATGGCCTGGAATTAATGGCCCAAAGGCGGAAAACACAAGTAAAAAGGCAATTGACCTCCGGCCCGGGAAAATTGTGCCAGGCCATGGCCATAGATAAAACGTTAAACGAGGCGGATTTGACCGCCGGGCCCTTGTTTCTGGCCGATGACGGAGAAGAACCCGGGGAAATCATTACCACCACCCGGATAGGTATTTCAGTGGCAGAGGATTTGCCGCTGCGCTTTTATGTAAGCGGGAACCCTTATGTATCGAGGAAGTGATAGTAAATGGAGAGAGAGATTCGCTTATTGGAGTTTGCCGCAATCCGACAGGCTCTGATGGATTATACAGTTACCCCCATGGGCAGGGAGCTGGCCGAGGATTTAACCCCCACATCCCAGCTGGAGCTGGCCCGGCGCTGGCAGGCTGAAACCACTGAAGCGGTGTCCTTAATTAAACGCAACCAGATTGGGTTGGAGAGGGTGCCGGATTTGCGCCGCATTCTGGATGTGGCAGCCCGCGGCAGCATGTTAGGGGAAGAACAGCTTTTTGGTGTATGGCGCCTGCTGCAGGCGGTGACAAAGCTAAAAGGCTTCTTTAAGGAAAAAGAGGGCTATCCGGTATTGACCGGCCTCACCCGGCAGATGGATGCTCTGCCTAACCTGCGTGAGGAGCTGAAAAATACCCTGGATGAAGAAGGCCGCCTGCGTGATCAGGCCAGTGCCGAACTGTTGCGCCTGCGACGCAGTATCAATGGGGGAGAGCAGGACTTGCGGGAGCGCTTTGACCGTTTTGTCCGCAACCCCGGCAATCATAAAGCTTTGCAGGAAAACCTGGTTACGGTACGGGGAGACCGGCTGGTGGTGCCTATTAGGCAGGAGTACAGGTCTCAGGTCCCCGGAGTGGTCCATGACCAGTCTGCCAGCGGTGCCACGCTGTTTATCGAACCGCTCTGGGCGGTGGAGGCCAATAACCGGCTTACTGTGCTGCGGCGGGAAGAGGAAAAGGAAAGGGAAAGAATCCTGGTCAGGCTGTCGCAATGGGCCGGCGGTGAAAAGGAAACGCTGGTAACGTCCCTGACCCTTTATGCGGAACTGGATTTTATCATAGCCAAAGCACGGCTGAGCCTGGCGCAAAAAGCCAGCGAGCCCAAATTAAACGACCGGGGTTATCTGCATATCCTCTCGGGGCGGCATCCACTGTTGACCGGTGACGTGGTACCCATTTCCCTGGAAATGGGGGAGAATTTACGCACACTGGTTATTACCGGGCCCAATACGGGAGGAAAAACAGTTACCTTAAAGACTGTGGGCCTTTTCTCCATTATGGCGCAAAGCGGGCTGCATGTCCCGGCTGAGGAAGGCAGCGAACTTGCCGTGTTTCCCCGCATCTTCGCCGATATCGGTGATGAGCAGGATATCACCCAGTCCTTGTCCACTTTTTCCGGACACTTAAAAAACATCATCGACATCCTGGGGCAACTGGTCCCCGGTTCCCTGGTATTGTTGGACGAAGTGGGTGCCGGCACCGATCCCACCGAAGGAGCGGGCCTGGCCATGGCCATTCTGGAGTACCTGCATAACTTCGGAGCGGTTACCGTAGGCACCACCCACTACAGTCAGTTAAAGACTTTTGCCTATGTTACCCAAGGCATGGAAAACGCATCGGTGGAGTTTGATGTGGCCACACTGCGCCCCACCTATCAGCTTCTGGTGGGCGTTCCCGGTGTCAGCAACGCCTTTGCCATTGCCCAAAGGTTGGGTTTGGATCAGGACATTATCCGTCGCGGCAAAGAGTTTCTCTCCCAGGAGGAGACCCGTCTGGAGGAGGTGGTGGCCGATTTGGTGGCCGACCGCCAGCGCATTGAAGTGGTATCCCGCCAGGTGGAAGATGAAAGGCAGCAATCAAAAGCACTGCTTTTGCAAATCCAACAGGAAAAAGAGGACCTGGCCCGGCGCAAAAGCGAAATACTGGAAAAAGCCAGACGTGATGCCCAGGAAACGGTGATTTCCGCCAAAAGGGAAGCCCAGCAGCTCTTAAAACAGCTGCGCAAAATGGCTGCAGCCGCTTCTCCTCTCCAGGAGGAGGTGGAAAACGCAGCGGAAAAGCTTCGTAAACTGGACACTGATTTTACAGAACTGCAGGTTTCCCAGTCCACCTCTAAACCGCTTTCCGCCGAGGAGCTGACAGAAGGCAGTGAAGTATATGTCAACAGCCTGGGGCAGCGTGGCACGGTGGTTAAGGCGGGGCAAAGCCAAATCCAGGTGCAGGTGGGTATGATGCGGATTACCGTGGAGCCCGCCGACCTGTCCTATGTGAAGCCAACGAAAAAGGAATCCCCCCGGCCCACAACCATGGTTAGCCGGCGGGATGTGCCGCCCGAGTTGGATTTGCGTGGCCACACCTTAGATGAGGCGGCCATGAAAGTGGAAACTTATCTGGATGAAGCTGCTCTGGCCGGATTGAAGGAAGTACGGCTGATTCACGGTAAGGGTACGGGCCGACTCCGTGCCGGATTACAGGATTATTTAAAGGGCCACCCCCATGTGGCCTCCATGCGGATGGGCCAGCCTGCAGAGGGCGGCACCGGTGCCACGGTAATTGAAATAAAATAAGAAACACAAAAGCCCCCGGATCAGTTTCAGTTACACTGACCGGGGGCTTTAACTAACCGTTAGTTGTTGTTATTGCCTCTGCCTCGATTCTCATTACCATTATTGTCGTTGTCATTGTCATCATTATCATCATCGTTGTCATCGTCGTCGGGTTCCGGGTCAGGCTCCGGTTCGGGCTTCGGCTCATCTACCAAGACACTGACTGAGGCGGGAGAAGAGGTTACCCCTTCAGAGCTTACGGCAACAACCTGGTAAGTGTAGGCACCGGGGGAAAGTTTTTTATCGGTATATGAGGTGCCTTTTATTGGTTTAGAAGTAATCTGCTCCAATTCCCCGTTGCTGCCCCTTTCCCGGAAAATGAGATAACCGGAAGCATCTTTGGCCTCATCCCAGGACAGTGATACCTTGCCGTCATCACTGCCGCTGCCTCTGAGGTTACTTACATCGCCGGGCCTGTAAGTGTGTTGGTCACAGACCTCTTTGGGCGGTTTTTTGCCGTCGTCGGCATCGGCAGGCTTGGGACGTCCCTGAATGCTTTCAAATTCAGGCCGGTCAAAGAAGACTTTTGTTTTCCTGTGTTCGGCCGGGCAGTAGTCGCTGGCCAACAGTCCGGTTTCGCTGCAGATTTCCAGCTCCACGTGGAGGTCACACACTTTAGTGGGGACGTTTTTCGGCAGGAACCAGTCACTGACAATGGTATCTTTAGGACAATAATCACTGGGCAGCAGGCCGCTTTTGTTGGAGACGGAAACCCTGCGCAGCCCGTCGGGGCGCTCAAAACCTCTGTCGGGCAAATCCTCGTGAATATGTCTCATAATCGGAATCATGAACGGATTTGTATCGGCCCCTGAGCTTAAGCCGCCGTCTTCATACCTGTCGTCCCAGCGATCCCGTCCCTGCCAGAAGACTGCTACATAGTCGGGAGTATATGCCGCCAGCCAGACGTTTTGTTTATTGTCACTGGTGCCGGTTTTTGCCGCCACGGTGCGGCCGATGCGAAAGCCTGCGGCGGTACCGTGCCTTACCGCATCCACCAGGACATCGGTGGTGAGCCAGGCGGCCTGCGGGGAAAGGATTTCTTCATGGGTTGGTGTGTATTCATATAGCACGTTACCTCTGCTGTCCTCAATTCTGGTAACGGTGGTAAGGTCGGTGCGCACACCTTCATTGGCCAGCACGGCAAAGGCCTGTGCCATTTCATAGGGGTTTGTACCTGTTGTTACCGAACCCAGTGCAACAGACAACCCTTCGTCGGACAAAGATTCAATCCCCATTCTTTGAGCGTAATCTTTGCCTGTGCTCAAGCCCAGTTCGTGCAGTACGCTTACGGCAGGGATATTGCGGGAACGGAGCAGTGCTGTGCGCACAGTCATCAGTCCCTGATAGCGGCGGTCAAAATTGTTTGGCTGATAATCCCGGGTAGAGCCGGGCCAGGATTTGGGAGCATCGTCTACAACGGTCCCGGGGCTGATAACGCCTTCATTAAAGGCCGGGGCAAAGGCCACAATGGGTTTAATGGTGGAGCCGGCCTGTAACCTTCCTTCGATGGCCCGGTTTATCTGGTTGGTGCTGACATCATATTCCCGGCCGCCAACAATGGCTGATACATAACCGGTTTTGGGGTCGGCGATAACCATGGCAGCCTGGTTCTGCACCGGCTTGCCTTCTTCACGGATATCTCGTTTGGTATAGAGATCGGGATTGTTAATTGTCTCTTCTGCAAACTTTTGTGCTTCAGGGTCTAAGGTGGTGTAGATTCTCAGGCCGCCGCGATAAATGATATCATAGAGTTCTGATCTGGAGAGTCCGTCATATTGGGGAAGAGAGGCCAGGATTGCCAGGACATTATCCTTTGCTCCCCGGCGATCCGGTGGCGGAACCACAGAGTCGATGAACCACTGATACGAATAGCTGCGTTTGGGCGGACCCACAAGCTCCAGTTCTTCCTCCCGCGCTTCCTGTGCTTCCGCTGCAGTGATCATCTCCAGGTCAACCATGCGGTTTAAAACCAGAGACTGCCTTTTTTGAGATTCTTCCAGGTTACGGTATGGGGAGTACCTGCCGGGCAAATTGGGGATGCCGGCTAAAATGGCGGCTTCCGCCAGGGTTACATCTGAAGCGCTCTTGCCAAAATAGGTTTGCGCCGCAGCTTCCACACCGTAGGCGTTAAAATCAAAGAAAATACGATTTAAATAGAATTCCAGAATTTCTTCTTTGGTGTAGCTGCGCTCCATTTGATAGGCGATGTATAGTTCCTGAACCTTACGCTTCATTTCGCGATCTGTGGTTAAAAAGGCGTTTTTTACTAACTGCTGGGTAATGGTACTGCCACCCTGGATGGTGCCGGTGCCGCCAAAGAAGTTGTGGTACGCTGCGCGGGTAATACCCCGCACATCAAAGCCGGGATGATCGTAAAACCGCTCGTCTTCAATGGCAATAAAGGCGTTAATCAGATCTTCAGAAATTTCATCCAGAGAGACGGCGATGCGGTTTTCCGCCCCCAAAAGCGGCGTAACTTCATTGCCGTCTTTGTCATAAATAAAAGAGGTTTGTGAAGGCAGAATCTGTTCCGGATCAAATTCCGGGATGTCCTCCATATAGGCGGCTACTATGGTATAGGTGGTAAAGCCGGTGGCCACTGCCAGCACAATGAATATTGCAACCAGAATAAGTAAGAGGCGCAGGATGCGCTGTTTTTTTATTTTGTTTTTACCATTTTTTCTTTGGTCGTTTGACATAGGGTTCTCCTTTCAAGAGAAACTTCTAAATGATTATACCATATACTACAAAATTCGGTAACCGAGCAATTTGTTTGCCAGGCAGAGAGCTGCTTTGCAAAACGTCAAATGGCTTGGCAGAATGAATAAGAATGAACTCAGGGCGCCTATTTAGCCAAATACGCTGGTTTGTTTCCTGGAAGCTCGGCGACAGTACCATATTATAAGGAATAATACCATAGAGTTTATCTGAGAAGAAGAGCTGTTAAAAAAACTTAAATAATCCGTGAGTAGCGGCAGCCCGATATTTAAAGAAAAAAGTCTTAACAAATTATGATGACACGGTCTCAGGATGCTTCATTTCCGCTTTTCCGGCAGGAATTATTAGCTCTTGGGGACAATTATATACAGGGAAACCAAGAGTACAGGAGGTGCCCATGCAGACTGTTAACGAAACGGTTAAAGAAGTTCTCTTTGCGGTGCTTCCCATTACCGTGGTGGTAATCATTTTACAATTTACTTTAATCTGGCTCCCTCTGGCGGAGTTTATTCAGTTCATGGTGGGCGTCATTATGGTAACGGCCGGACTCATCTTATTTCTGTTAGGCGTGCAGATGGGTATGCTCCCGGTGGGGGAACATATCGGTGCCGCTTTGCCGGCAACAGGGAAGGTCTGGCTGGTGGTCTTTTTTGGCTTGCTTTTAGGTTTTGTGGTTACCGTGGCCGAGCCGGATGTCCGGGTGCTGGCCACACAGGTGGACCTGGTTTCCGCCGGCGCCGTATCCAAAAATATGCTGATCTATACTGTGGCCCTGGGGGTTGCCATTTTTGTGGGCCTGGCCATGCTGCGAACTTTTTTGGGCATCCCCCTGCAGTATCTGCTAGTGGGCGGATATCTGGTGGTTTTTGCCCTGGCCGCATTTACTCCGGCACATTTTGTGCCCATCTCCTTTGATGCCGGCGGGGTTACCACCGGACCCATGACGGTGCCCTTTATTCTGGCCCTGGGAGTAGGGGTAGCTTCGGTTTTGCGCGGCAAAAGCGCTTCATCCGACGGCTTTGGCCTGGTAGCGCTGGCTTCCATTGGCCCAATCCTGGCGGTGCTCTTGTTGGGAGTGTTTTACGGATGAGCGAGATTAAGGTTTTTGCCGGGTTCAGTCACATTCTGCTGGAAGTGGCGGCGGCGCTTTTGCCGCTCTTAGTCCTGTTTATTTTCTTTCAGCTTACTTATTTAAAGATGCCTGTGTATAAACTAAAACAAATTGGTATCGGCCTGGTCTTGGCCTTTGCCGGCCTGTCCCTTTTTTTGCAGGGCGTATACGTGGGCTTTCTGCCGGTGGGCCAGAAAATGGGGACAGCTCTGGCTTCGCTGTCATATAACTGGATACTGATTCCCATTGGCTTTGTCCTGGGCTTTGTGGCCACCTTTGCCGAACCGGCGGTCCGGGTGCTCAACTACGAAGTGGAAAAGGCCTCCGGCGGCTATATACCGCAGACCCTTATGCTCTACACTTTGTCGTTGGGGGTGGCCGCTTCCATCGCCGTCTCCATGACCCGTATCCTGCTTGGCTTGTCTTTGTGGCCTTTTATTATTATTGGTTATGCCACGGTGCTGATAATGACCAGGTTTTCCACCCGCACCTTTACCGCCATTGCCTTTGATTCCGGGGGTGTAGCCACCGGCCCCATGACGGTAACCTTTATTTCCGCGGTGGCTTTGGGTGTGGCCACCACCCTGGAGGGTCGGGACCCTCTCTTGGAAGGGTTCGGCATGATATCCCTGGTGGCTTTGGCCCCTATTTTATCGGTACTGGTGTTAGGACTGCTGTATGGCAGAAAGGAGAGAGAAAATGAGCCTAGGCCCGCAGATGGATTGCGCGCTCCTGATGACCATCGTCAACAAAGGGATGGCCAGGAAAGTGGTTAAAGCCTCCAAAGAAGCAGGCGCTGAAGGAGGAACCACCATAATGGGGCGCGGCACCGCCTCCAAACGCCTGCATCGTTTTCTGGGCATTTCCATGGAACCGGAAAAAGAAATTATCTTTACAGTTATTCAGAAAAAAGATATGCAGCAAGTGTTGGATGCGGTGGTGGCGGCCGGCTGTATGGACAAGCCGGGAAAAGGCGTATCCTTTGTGCTAAATGTTAAGCAGGTGGCGGGAATTTGCCATCTGTGTGTGCTCAGTACACCAAGTAATGTAGGGGGGGAGCCCGTGGAAAACGCAATTCTTTATGACCTGATTGTCTCCATCGTCAACAAAGATAATGCCGAATTGGTGGTGGATGCTTCCAAAGAAGCGGGGGCTGAAGGTGGTACCATTCTCTTTGGCCGCGGCACAGGCATTCATGAACAGGCTAAGCTTTTTGGTATTTCCATTGAGCCGGAAAAAGAAATAGTTCTGACTTTAATTAACCGGGAGCAAACCTCCGATGTGTTGCAGGGCATTATTAAAAAAGCAAAACTGGATCAACCGGGAAAAGGCATTGCTTTTGTACTGGAAGTACAGCAGGTGGCCGGCATCAATCACATCCTGAACAAAATGGTCAGTGAAAAGATGAGCGACTCCAAGGTAAAAAGCTAAGAAAAACCCGCACATGGCGGGTTTTTTGTTTAATTAAGTGGAGCTGTCTTTGGCAAAGCTAAATCTCTCAATTACCTTCAGCGGGGGAAAATCCGGATCCCAGAGTTCCAGGTGGTTTAGGCGGCACCACCCGGCGGGGGAATGCTCAGCGATAATACGGCAAGCTTCCAGATATTCTTCCTGACTCCAGTGCCTGCGGGCAAACAGGGGAGTGACCAGGCTGATATGGAAATCCCATTCGGAGAAAGTCCGGGGAGCGTATCCGGCTTTTGTCAGGGCACCCTCCAATTCTCCTGCCAGCCGTGCCAGCATGGGCGAGGTAACGGCAACGCCCACCGAGGAATATGGTTCGCCAAAACAACGCTCACCACCAATGTGGACGGAAAACGGTTGGGACCTCTTAATAACTTCGTCCAGGATGGGGTAGCACTTGGCGATATTTTTCTGCGGTTCAATAACTCCCACGGTCAGATGAAGATCGGGGTAGGGAGCCGAATACATGCCAAAGCGTCTGGAGATAAATTTTTGCAGGCGGGATAAGTCCGCCATAATGTCACCTTCAGGAATGGCAACCAGATAAAATGGCTTATGGTGCAACGCGCTCACTCCTCTCGCCTCTCCTCCTATACTATCATAAAGTAGCAAATTTTTCTAACTGTCACCTTTTTTCCTCTTTTGCATACAATGTACGGGAGGGATTCGCGTGCTTAGCCGAAAAGTTTATGTCAGCAGAGAAGCATTTATTTTTTTTCTTATTGCCGTTTTTATTTTCGGCATAATTCGCATGTTCCTGTACTTTGACAGGAATCTGCGCCCCACCATTTTATCTGTAGCCAGCGCCCGGGCGGATATTATTGCCACTGAAGCCATCAACAGCGCAGTATCTGAAAAAGTGGCCCGGAATATACTTTATCAGGACCTGATTCTGTTGGAGAAGGACCGGGAAGGCCGCATTGTGATGGCCCAGACCAACAATATGGAAGTAAACCGTCTGATGTCCGAAACCACCATGCGGGTACAGGAAACTCTCACCAGCCTCAAAGGAGAAAAAATATACATACCGCTGGGCCAGGCGTTGGGCAGTTATCTGTTGGCAAACGTAGGCCCGCGCATCCCCATTACCCTCATTCCCATTGGTTTTGTAAACACAGAAATTATAGACCAGTTTGAAGAAGCGGGTATAAATCAGGTGCGCCACAAAATTTATCTGGATATTCATGCGGAGGTGGAAATCATTATCCCCTTTGTCTCCCAGGTGACAAAGGTCTCCACCACCGTGCCCATTGTGGACGCAAACTATATCGGAGAAGTGCCGGATACGGTGATTAACCTGCAATTCCCCTCCGGCCAGACTGCCCCCCTGCCTCCTTCGCCGCAGCTGCCTGCGGAGCCGTAATGCTAAAGCATATGTAATAAAACAGCCCGGGCCACAAAGTAAATTACCAACACCGGCGGCAGGCCGATGACAAGGCCGGCGGTCCAAAAACCCAGGCCGAACATGAATCCCTGTTTTAAACGCTTGGAATAATCCATAAAAAACCTCCTTCAGGCGATTTGTTACAGATTATTAAAAATCCTGGCCGAAGATGACCGGCAAATAAAAAAACACATCCGCCAATGGATGTGTTTTTCTTCTACACTTCGGTTGTGGCCTGAATGGTTTTCGGCTTATCCGCAGGTTTTCCGGCCATGGTGACCAGGGTGACTCCGGTTATGACCACCAGTCCTCCCAGGATTTGTCCCGTTCCCAGCGCCTCTTTTAAAATAACGGCTCCGCCCAGTACCCCAAATACCGGCACCAGGTTGAGAAAGCAGGTGATGGCAGAAGACCCCAGTGTTTTCAGGGCATACAGGTACAAAAAGTAGGCCACCGCCGAGCAGAAGATCCCAAGATAGGCCAGGTTAAAAAGGACGCTCCCTGTGAACTGGGCGGTATTTACACCGGCAGGAGCAATAAACAGCCCTAAGAGCGCCATTCCCGCCACCGACTGATACAGATTGATGGTGAGGCTGTTATACTTTTGCATCAGCGGTTCATTGATGCGGGTAAAAACCACCCAGGAGCAGGCGGCGCCAAAGACCAGTAAATTGCCCCGCAAATCCGCCAGCGATAATGCGCCGCCACTGCCGGAGCGAATCAAAAGCCAGGCACCAAGAAAAGATAGGGTGACGCCCACCCATCCAGCCCAGGAGTTTTTCTCGCGGAAAAAGAAAACGCCGGCCAAAACATTCAAAACAGGAATGGTGGCAATAATCAGCGACCCGGTGCCTGCTGTGGTAAAGCGCAGGCCGTTATTCTCCAGGATAAAGTATAAAAAGATACCAAAAACTCCTCCGGCAAGCATGCGGGGCAAATCACTGCGGGAAACCCTGCCGGAGCGGGACATTAAAAATACCAGGCCCAGCACGGCGGATGCCAGTATTAAACGAAAAAAAGCAATTTGGATAGCGGTAAGGCTGGTTAAGAGCACCTTGGTACTGGAAAACGAAAGACCCCAAAAAAAAGTTGTGGCCAAAACAGCCACCACGGCACGAATTTTATTTGTCTCCAAAATATGACCCCTTTAAGTAAAATAACGGGTCTATTATACTATAGGTGCTTGCAGGCGGCAATATCCGATTGCGTCAAAAATCTGAGGGCATTTTCCCGCAGCAGATTATTCTTTGTTTTTTCATCCCAGGGCAGACGGGTTATATAGTCCAGGCCGTCTGAGAGCCGGTGGCGGATCAGAGGGAAGTCACTCCCGTAGAGAATCCGGTGCGGGAAGCGCGCCAGGGAGTCGGCAACCAGAGTATGCCCGTCTGGAAACTGCGGGTTGCCCAAAATAAAAGAAGTATCCAGATATACACCGGGATTGCGGTCCATAAGGCGCCAGAAATCTTCTGTCCGGTAGCAGCCCATATGGGCCACGATAACCTTTAGCCCGGGGAAGCGCTTCAATACTTTTTGCAAATGATATGTCCCCGGCTGGTTACCGCTTTGGTCGGGAAAAGAGCCGATATGCATAATAACACCGCGGCCGTACTCCAGGGCTTGCCGGTAAACGGGGAAATAGCGGGGATCATCGGGCTCGGCGGGCTGAACGTTAAAGTGCAGCTTCATGCCGCTAAAGCCCCAGTCCCTCAGGCACTTTCTCACATTAGCTTCCGGATTTTCATCGTCGGGAAAGAAGCAGCCAAAGGGATAAATATGTGGGTTTTTCCGGCACAGTTCATACGCCCAACGATTAATCTCCAAAGCCATGCCCGGTTTATGGGCATACAGCAGCAAAAAAGCTTTTTCCACCTCATTTTCCTGCAGATGTAGCAGCGTTTCTTCTACATTGCCGCTAAAGGGGAACTCCCAGCCCAGACGCTGAAAGTAGCCATATATGGCATTCATCAGTTTTTCCGGATACATATGAATATGGGTGTCGATATGCTTCATAAAGCCACCGCCTGAATATTCTGACATATCTTTATAATAAAACATAAACGCCCTTATTTCAACTTTATCCTCATATATTCAAAAGCTCATGGTTTGACCCTCTGTTGCAATCGTAATAAGATAAAGGTTAAGACAACCAGTACATAGAATGCGGGTGAAATAATGAAGAATCGCTATGACGTAATCATTGCCGGCGGTGGCGGTGCAGGAGTAATGGCCGCCATAGCCGCCGCCCAGGCAGGTGCCAAGACAGCTTTAGTTTGCAAAGAGCCCGTCGGTTACGGCAACACCAGGATGGCGGTGGGTATCACATCCTGTGCCGGGCTGCCCGGAGATGACCGGCAGGCATTTGTAGAGGATTTGCTGAAATCGGGTGATGGTTTGTGTAATCCTCAACTGGTGGAGACACTGGTGGACGGAACCCGGGACGCACTGGGTTTTTTGGAGGAATTGGGCCACACCTTTGTCCGCAATGAAGAGGGATATTTGGAAGGTAAGGCAATAAACCGTGCAGGCGGCCACACCCGTTCCCGGACGCTCAATAGTTCGGGAAGCGGAGTGGGCATGGGGCAAATCCTGCGCACCGCTTTGCAGAAATTTCCCATTGACCTGATTGAAGATGCTTTTGTGCTGGATCTTTGCCGCCGGGAAAACATGGTTTGTGGCGTGAGGATACTGGAGCTTTCAACGGGTCTGGAGCATACACTGCAGGCGGGAGCTGTGGTATTGGCCACCGGGGGAGGCAGTTGGCTTTTCTATCCCCAGACCAGCAATAACCGTGGCTCCTGCGGAGACGGCTACGCCCTGGCGCTTCGCCATGGCGCCCGGTTGCAGGATATGGAACAGGTACAGGCCATCCCCTTTGGTATTACCCACCCCGATGCTTACCGGGGCCTGCTCTGCGGAGAACCGGTGGTGGCGGGCCCGGCAGGCCGGATTATAGATGGTGAAGGAAACACGGTGCTCGACGGCGCTATTAACAGTATGAGCCGTGCTGAGGTGGTACGGGCCATGGCCAGGCCCATCGGTAATGGACAAACCGCCGAGCATGGTGGGTTGACGCTGGATTTAACGCCGAACATGAAGCTGGATAATGGAGCTGAAATTCGCCATCGCATCCGTTCTTCCGGTATAACTGATAACGTGCTGCCTGCATACGGGAAGAAAGCTTACGACTGGGAGAAGCCCTGGGAAGTGCTGCCCACCGCTCACTTTTTTATGGGCGGAATTCAGGCCGATGCAGATGGCGCCACCGCTGTGCCCGGATTATATGCGGCGGGTGAAGTGATGGGAGGCGTTCATGGTGCAAACCGACTGGGATCGGCGGCGTTGGCAGAAATTATGGTCTTTGGCCTGCGCGCCGGCCGGGCGGCAGCTAAGTTTGCCAAAGATCATGTACAACCCTCTTTCTCTGCAGACAGCGTTCCTTCCCCGTTAATCGGGCTTCAGGGCAGCCACCGCCCGGCCCATTTAAGCCGTAGGCTGCAGCAATTGATGTGGCACCATGCCGGATTGGTCCGAGACCGTGACGGCCTGTTAATCGCCCTTGCCGGGGTGGATGCACTCCAGGCAGAAGCGCATGATCTCTCTGTAAGCAAAGAGCAAGTCTATAACGGTGACCTGCGTGATGCCGTTGAACTGGATTTTATGCTACAGACCGCCAAGCTGGTTTTAATCTCCGCTTTGGAGCGGGAAGAATCACGTGGTGCACATCTGCGCTCCGACTTTCCCCAACACGGCGGCAGCAACTGGGAGCAAAATATTGTCCTCTGGCAGGATGATTCCGGTCAAATCAGGCACTGCCAAGAAAGGTGCGGACATAAACAATGAAGACTATCAGAATAAACCAATATGTGCCCGAAAGAAAGGATCTGGTACAGACGGAGTATCAGGTTCCCAACTCGCCCGGGGCCACCGTACTGCAGGCACTGCAATATATCTATGAAGAGCTGGATGGGTCACTGGCCTTTCGCTACGGCTGCCGCTACAATCACTGCGGACTGTGCGGCGTGATGGTTGACGGCAAGCCCCGGCTGGCCTGCAAGGTAAAGCTGGATTCAGTCTCGGAAATCTCTCCGCTTACAGGGCTGCCTCTTTTGCGCAGCCTGGTGGTGGATCGCTCCGGCTATATGAAAAAGCTGCAGGATCTGGCCTTGTATCCACAGGGCGGGGCCGTTGAACCGTTGGGTGAACTGCAGGAGGACTCGCTGCATAAAAACTTAATGAAGTGTCTGGAATGCCTTTGCTGCGTATCGTCCTGCTCACAACATACAGAAGGCGATAACTCCTCTGTGGATCCCTATGTGTTTGTAAAGCTGGCCCAACTTCACCTGGATCCCCGGGACGAAACAGACCGCCAGGCGCAGGCTAGGGCCAATGGGATAGATAAATGCGCAGACTGCGGCAAGTGCAGTTGTCCCAACGGGATTCCTATAAAAAAGGCTATTTTATCCCTTAAGGGTAATAAGACGGTGGCGGAGGAAGTTGAATGAGTAAAAAGAAATTATCCTTTGTGGTGCAGCAGCATGATGCCACCCATATGCACTGGGATTTTCGCCTGGAGATGGACGGCGTATTGGTCTCCTGGGCTATCCCCAAAGGACCCAGTTTGAACCCGGCTAATAAACGGCTGGCTATCCGGGTTGTGGATCATGAGTTCAGCTACAAAGATTTTGAAGGTGTGATTACCGGTGACGATTACGGAGCAGGGAAGGTAATTATCTGGGATAGCGGGTACTACGAACCGGCAGGAGCCGATCCCGCTGCAGATTTGCACCGGTCGTGGCTGGCGGATGGTAAGCTGGAATTTACCCTTTATGGTGAAAAGCTAAAAGGACAGTGGGCACTGATTAAAACCAAGAGCAAGCAATACGGGGAAGATTCCTGGTTGCTTATAAAAAAGAAGGATGAGTTTGCTGCGGAGGAAGATATACTTGAAAAGGAACGGAAATCTGTGGTTTCGGGAAAAAGCATAGAAGAGATCACAGAGGAAGACGGGACTCTTAGCAGTGATTCTTGGGATGAGGAGTGATGACTGTGCCGCAGTTTAGGTTATTGGTTACCCTGCATTCTTATTTTGGCCCGTCCTGGCAGCTGGATGTGCGAGGGGACACCCTATACTGGGTTAAGTCCACTAACGGTGAAGTGGTTCAGGAAAAGACCAAAACTATATCTGCTGCAGAAATCGATACCTTTATTAAGGAAGCGGAACAAAGCGGTGTCTTTGCGTGGGAGGAACACTATATGCATTGTTGTATGCTGGACGGAGCTACCTGGTCATTGGATTTACAGGCGGGTAATCGTCGCATACAAACCCGCGGAACCAACGGGTACCCGGAAAGCTGGCCGCAGTTTTGTGAGGCTTTAAAGCGGTTGGCAGCAAGTGCCGAAAACCCCTGCGAAATTATGCTTTAACCGGTTGACAACTTTCGCGAACCATGGTAATATAAGATTCGTGCCGCAACGGCAAGCGACAAGGTTATTTGCACAAGTAACCGGGAAAATTACCAGAAAATGATGCTTGTAAGGGCGTTGTCAGTATGGTATAATTAACTTCCTGTCGCAACGGGATACATACTTGTCAGCTTCCAGCACGGAACGACATCTTCCAAAAAAAGGTTCTTGATTCAAGGCCTTGAATATGATAAGATAGAGTTCCGGTCGCGAGAGCGGCAAGGATGTAAAGAGAGTTTTGCTCTTTGAAAACTAAACAGGAAATGCCATGCGAAGTAACATCGATTACGATGTAACACTTTACGTTTTGTCAAGGCAGGGGTAACCCTGAACCGGACGAACAACAATGCTTCAAAACAAATTGGAGCCATTCAAATCTTCTCTAATGAAGACCAGACTGCTTAGCGGTTCTGATATACTTTTTGGAGAGTTTGATCCTGGCTCAGGACGAACGCTGGCGGCGTGCTTAACACATGCAAGTCGAACGGGGTCCTAGGGTAGCTTGCTACCCGACCGACCTAGTGGCGCACGGGTGAGTAACACGTGGGCAATCTGCCCGGAAGACTGGGATAACAGCCCGAAAGGGCTGCTAATACCGGATACCTTCGCGGAGTCGCATGACTCTGTGAAGAAATGTTTTTTCGCTTCCGGATGAGCCCGCGTCCCATTAGCTAGTTGGTGAGGTAACGGCTCACCAAGGCAACGATGGGTAGCTGGTCTGAGAGGACGATCAGCCACACTGGAACTGAGACACGGTCCAGACTCCTACGGGAGGCAGCAGTGGGGAATCTTGCGCAATGGGCGAAAGCCTGACGCAGCAACGCCGTGTGAACGATGAAGGCCTTAGGGTCGTAAAGTTCTGTCAAGGGGGAAGAAGTTCTGACGGTACCCCTGGAGGAAGCTCCGGCTAACTACGTGCCAGCAGCCGCGGTAATACGTAGGGAGCGAGCGTTGTCCGGAATTACTGGGCGTAAAGGGCGTGTAGGCGGCCAATCAAGTCAGGTGTGAAAATCCAAGGCTCAACCTTGGACGTGCACTTGAAACTGGTTGACTTGAGTGCAGGAGAGGAAAGTGGAATTCCCAGTGTAGCGGTGAAATGCGTAGATATTGGGAGGAACACCAGTGGCGAAGGCGACTTTCTGGCCTGTAACTGACGCTGAGGCGCGAAAGCTAGGGGAGCAAACAGGATTAGATACCCTGGTAGTCCTAGCCGTAAACGATGGGTACTAGTGTAGGGGGGTTTAGATGCCCTCTGTGCCGCAGTTTACCACATTAAGTACCGCGGCCTGGGGAGTACGGCCGCAAGGCTGAAACTCAAAGGAATTGACGGGGGCCC
>NZ_ACJM01000016.1 GCF_000174415.1 Dethiobacter alkaliphilus AHT 1 | reverse complement strand
ATGCGACCAGGCGGTCGCATTTTTTAGTGTTGCTGTGTATTTACTTTTAATTTGCGTGAGCGTATCCGCCCGTTTTCTACTTTATTAATCCGTACTTCCAATACACCATGATGATAATCTGCCCAGGCTTCATCCGGTTTTACCTCCACCGGCAGCGGTACGGTCCTGGAGAATCTACCATAACGCCTCTCCACCATACGGTAGCCGTCCCGTTCCCTATCGGCCCGGCGCTTAATTTCTCCACTTATAGTAATCTGCATATCATCCACGGTAATGTCCAATTCATCCGGATTAGCTCCCGGTATCTCCGCACTGACCAGCACTTCCTTCTCCGTTTCATGGATATCCACGGTCGGCCCGGGCATCCTGTCATAAGGCTGCCCCTTCATATCCAGAAACGGACTGTCGGGAAAACGCATATGCCGCTGCTCTTCAGCCATCCTGGCAAATTCGCCGTACGGATTCCAGCTAGTTAGCGATAACATCTAAATCCCACCTTACTCAATATGTTTGTCTTTATCTTCTCAAAAAATATATTTTTGTATTCTGAGGGTAAAGTAATTTGCCATCCTGCCGATACAATAGGTGAGCAAGCTAAAGGAGTGTTTTCCATGAAAATTAACAACAACCACGGCATTCAGGTTAACAAACTTTATAAAGCCCAGGCAGACGAAAAAGCAAAGGCCAAAAGCCCTCAAGAATCTGCCAAGGGCGATAAGCTCTCCATTTCCGGCGAAGCAGCCAAAGTGCAGGAACTGGTTAAAGCAGCCTCGGTTCCGCCCGAAGTAAGAACGGAGCGGGTGGAGCAGCTCAAAGAAGCTATTGCCAAAGGCGAGTATACGCTGGACACCAAAAAAATCGCCGCCGCAATGCTAGACGATAAGAAGTAGGATTTATCTTTAACACAAGGAGGCTTCACCCATGAGCACATTACGTATCGGAGGTATAGCCTCCGGCTTTGATACAGAACAGATTATTCGCGACCTGATGCGTGTGGAACGCATGAAGGTGGACCGCACTTTCCAGCAGCGCCAGACGCTGCAGTGGCAAAAAGAACAGTACCGCGAAATGACCAACAAAGTTCGTAGTTTTCGCGACCAGTACTTTGATATCCTAAAACCCGAGACGAACCTTACTTCTGCCTCGGCAATGAAAAAAATGTCAGCAACCTCCAGCATGCCGGGTATTGTCTCCGTCAGTGCTGGCGCCATCGCTTTCCAGGGAGAGTCTACGTTTCAAGTGCTTCAGAGTGCCACTGCTGCTAAAGCGATAGCAAATGAAGTTACCGCTGGTCATGAAGAAGGAATGCGGCTTAGCATGACGGATACAATGGCTACTATCAGTAGTAAGTTAGGGGAAGCGGCAGGCGAAGGCGTCCTTAATTTTGAGGATGGGCGATTTTCTTTGACTATCAATGATGTAGAAATTGAAATAAGTGAAAGTGACACTTTTGGTAGCGTCCTTCAACGAATTAATAATAGTAACGCTGGTGTGCAGGTTTCCTACAGCACATTCAGTGACACCTTTACCATGACCGCAAGGGAGACGGGAGCAGGACATATCACCACCGATGACGGTGGTAACTTCTTCTCCGCTCTTGGTCTGGTGCCAAATGCTGAAGGAGAAGTGGGGCAATCCGGTCGGGATGCGGTTTTTAGAATCAATGGTTTTGAAGGAACCAGAACGACCAACTCTTTTACCATTGACGGTATTACATACTCCATAAATCAGCAAGTTGACCCGCCCGTTGATCCTGAAGCTCCTCTTGAAACAATCAGAATAAATGTATCGGTAGACACCGATGCCATTTTTAATACCATCGAAAAATTTATCAGTGACTATAACCAGTTAATTGATGATATCAGCGGTAAGTTAAATGAAGAACGTTTCCGCGGCTTCCCTCCCCTGACAGATGAGCAGAAAGAAGCAATGAGTGACAGAGAGATTGAGCTCTGGGAGGAGAAAGCTCAAAGCGGCCTTTTACGTCGGGACTCGGCGTTGGAGAATATGCTGAGGAATATGCGCTCTGCTCTTTATGATATGGTTGGAGAAGGTCATCTCTCTTCCATCGGTATCGAAACATCACGCAATTATCTGGATAACGGCAAACTGGTTCTCAAGAACGGTGGCAATGATTTGCGCGCTGCTATTGCTGAAAATCCCGACAGTGTGGTGGATCTGTTTGCCCGCCGCTCCGATATCTCCTATAGCCCAAACTTGTCCGCAGAAGATCGTTCCCAGCGCTATCAGGAGTCAGGCTTGGCTCACCGTTTAAGCGATATCCTTCAGGATAATATCCGCACCACGAGAAATAGCAACGGTAGGAAAGGAGTACTGCTGGAACGGGCCGGAATTGTAGGCGATACAACTGAGTTCGATAACTATTATGATAATCAAATTAAACAGGTAAACCGGCAGATTGATCGTATCAATGAAATGCTGCAACGCAGAGAAGAGCAGTATTATCGAAGGTTTACCGCTATGGAAAAGGCATTACAGCAACTCCATTCACAAGGCGATTGGCTAATGATGCAGTTGCAGCAATTTTAATATAGGGAGAGGCAGAGTATGTCAGACTTGGAACATCTGAGCACGGAGATGGAGCTGTCACACCAACTGCAGCTATTTCGTGTAATATATAGTGTAACTGAAGCTTTAGCAGATCTGTGTGCTCAAGGCATTCAAGATCAGAAACAAATAGATAAACTTCTTTCCAAAAGGCAGCAAATAATGGATGAAATTACTCAATTTCAACAGGATTCTGTTGTTACCAACGATGAAGGTGGGCTTTCTCCTGAAATTAAAAACCTGCACTATGAAATGCGTTCGGTTTTGCAGAAAACCGCTATCTTGAATAAAAAAGTCACAGATTATCTACAGGTAAGCCGGGATAAAGTAAAAAAAGATATTCTCATGTTTCAGGCAGAGAAAAAAGCTGGAGTGTTATATAAAAAGACCTCACTACAATCGGAAGGGTTTTTCATAGATTCAAAAAAAAATTAATGCTTCTATATAAAGTTTGTTGATACCTTGTCGATAATACTTGTGAAAGAAAAAGTAGCTAATTCGCGGGGCGGCCGACCTGCCGAGGAGCTGTTTTTCTGTAAATAAAGTCTCCAAAGGAATGGAGGCAATAAATTCAAGGAGGAAGAAAAATGAGAATTAACAACAACATCATGGCAATGAACACCCATCGTCAGTTGAGCATCAACAACAATTCAGGTGCTAATTCAATGGAGAAGCTATCTTCAGGATTTAGAATCAACCGGGCTGGAGATGACGCTGCTGGGCTTTCAATTTCAGAAAAAATGAGAGGTCAAATCAGGGGTTTGCAACAGGCTTCTAGAAATGCACAAGACGGTATATCAATGATTCAAACTGCAGAAGGATCTTTGCAGGAAGCGCATGCAATTCTTCAGCGAATGAGGGAGCTATCCGTTCAGGCAGCTAATGACACTAACGTTGCGGCAGACAGAACATCAATTAAAGATGAACTGGATGAATTAAAACTAGAACTAACGAGAATTAACAATAATACCCAATTTAACACTGAGAATGTATTAGATGGAACTGCAGGCACGGCGGGTAAAGTAAACCTTTTAGTAGGTGCTAATAAAGGGGAGGAAATGGAATTAGATTTAACCATTAAAGGGATTAAACTGGATGATGTTATTAGTTCATTAGTTGTTGACGTATCTGATTCAGATAAGGCACAAGATTTTGTAGAATTAGTAAATACAGCTATTACTGATGTGTCTGCAGGGCGTTCAAAGCTAGGTGCTTGGCAGAACAGATTAGAGCATACTATTAAAAACCTAGATAATGCTGCAGAGAATTTGCAAGCAGCAGAATCAAGAATTAGAGATGTAGACATGGCTAAAGAAATGATGGATTTTACTAAAGCAAATATTCTTCAGCAAGCATCAACAGCAATGTTGGCTCAAGCTAATATGGCTCCTCAATCTGTATTGCAACTATTGGGATAATTCTGTACCGATATTAAATAAACTTCTCAAGTCTTAACATAGTTAGCAATATAGAAAAGCATTAAGAGGATCAGGGGAATTATACCTCTGATCCTTTTCAGATATGGAAAAAGGAGATATTTCTATGACACAAAGAAAAAGAATCATATTACAACCAGAATACTTGAAAAATTTCCATTGTATTGGATCGGACTGCGAAGATAGTTGCTGCATTGGTTGGAGAGTGGATTTGGATAAAAAAACGTACTTAGCATATAAAAAACTGAATCAGCCAGAACTAAGGTTAACTATAGAGAAAATGGTAAACCGTAAACACAACGATAAAAGCAATGCTTGTTATGGAAAAATTAAGATGGATAGAAACGGAAAGTGCCCCTTTCTTAATAAAGAAAATCTTTGTAAAATCTACATCTTTGCAGGAGAAGAATACCTCTCGAATACGTGCACATTCTACCCAAGAGATGTTAAAAAAATAGATGGAGCGTTTGAAAGAAGTGCCACTCCGTCTTGCCCAGAAATTGTGCGACTAGGAAT
The DNA here is from genome assembly GCF_000174415.1 of Dethiobacter alkaliphilus AHT 1. Taxonomy (NCBI): domain Bacteria; kingdom Bacillati; phylum Bacillota; class Dethiobacteria; order Dethiobacterales; family Dethiobacteraceae; genus Dethiobacter; species Dethiobacter alkaliphilus. Next base: position 50,854 of record NZ_ACJM01000016.1, on the reverse strand, counting down.
TCTAAGTTTAGAAGGCATTAGTTTTGAGCAAGTAGAAGAAAATGCAGAGGAAACTATCCAAATTCACGGTACTTTTGATACACAAGGACATTTATTTTTAAACAAGCCACAAAGGTTTTTCTGGGAAATTCGAATGTTTAGTCTGTGCCTTCTACAAAATAGAGACTACTCTTTAGCAGAACGTCTAGTAATTCTTGGCATTGTATACAAAAAAATTGAAGTTATACAATTAGAAGGTCGTGTAAGGGATATTCCACTAATGTTAGAGACTATGAATAGCATGATTGAGGCCGGTAATTTTAAGTCAGAGCTTGCAAAAATTCCAATAGAAAGTGAAGTTCAAATGCAAGTAGCAAAAACGATAGCTAATCATAAATTTAGTCTAGGAATTAGCAGTAAACGATATATGGAGTGCTTAAAGGAGACCTTCCAGGGAATAGGTTTTGTGGAAACTGATGATATTGAACAGGTTAAAGATAAATATGATAGAAATTATCAAGAATTTTTAAGACCTTATTTAAAAGAAAAAGAACACATTCTTGAGAATTATCTTGTTAATGAATTTTTTAAGGAGATGATGCCTTTTGGCTCTTATCAATCTATTTGGGATTCTTACATTTTCCTTTGTTTGCTATATGCAATGATAAAATTTCACATGATTGGAATGGCAGGATACCATAAAGAGCTTAATGATGAATTAGTTATAAAAATAATCCAATCCTTTACAAAAGTGGTACTTCATAACAATCAATACATTCAACAAATTATAAAGCTCTTAAAAGATAGTGGATATGATACTTTAGCTTATATGTCTATATTAGTTAAAAATTAGAAGGGGAGTTTTTTTATGAAAATTGAAAACATAGAAGTGATTCACAGCATCCTGCAACTTCTTCCAACCATAGAAGAAGGACTTGAATATATAAAAAAGCAATTAACAGAGCTACGCTATGAGGAAGCATTAGAACTTTTACAAGATGCTATGGGAGGCATTGTAAGTATTGAAAAAGCCGTTCAGCCAATACTTCAGAAACTTCCAGAAAACAAGACGAACTTCTTAGGAGATAATCTTAAAGAAAAAATGAGTATAGTCGTATCAAGCTATGAAAGTGGAAAAAATGCAGATTTAGAAAAACAAGTAGGAGAAGAAGCTCTACCAGCCTTTAAAGATTGGAAAGCAGAATTAGAGAGAGTACTTAGACCTTACACTGTCTCGTAGAGGCATTGCTATCTATGGACATAACAGGTTGGAATACTAAATTTAAGTCCAGATATCTCAGACCTCGGAATGTACTGTAATTTACAAATACAAAAAAAGCTACTAGTGAACCTTTAATAGCCAAGTCATGAAAATAGCCTATATCAGCAGGCGGGAAAAACGGAGAGTATTAATCTGATATAATCAGACCATTCACAGCAAATTTAAATGTATTCAGTGAGGAGGCCGCGTATGTTAGATCAGTCCTCAATTATCATGACTTCTTTTGCAGTTTCGGTGGTTTTATTTTTTTTATATAGCTGTTTGTATGGTATTGAGCGAAAAAGATATATGCTGTCTTGGTCTCTGGGATGGTTATTGCTGGTGGTTAGTTATGGGGCAAGGCTTGCTATGTTCTCATACCAGGAAACGCCTTTGCTGTTGACAGTTAATTATCTGTCAACGTTGGGTAGTGCGGTACTGATTTATATTGGGGTAAATGATTTTCTGGAAAGAAGCGTTAAATGGTGGGCGTATTTTCTGGGGGGTAATGTGCTGTTGTTTGCAGGGGTGCAGATTTTTGCTTTACCCTCATGGATTTATTTGCTCTCAGCCGCTATATTTGTGGGACTGTTGTACTGGGGTGCGGGGGTGGCCTTTATTAGGACAAAGAAGTTTTTGGGGCCAATCGGTTACCTGGTGGGGATTGCTTTTATTTTGTGGGGCTTGGGCATCTTTTTCTATCCGGTTGTTGAGGTAAGCTTTCCTGCTTCTGTTTCGGTTTTCCATGTCTTTGTAGGGTCTATTGGGCTGGCTGCTGCCCTGAGCCTGATTACCGGCTATTTTCAGAAGATCAGAACGGATTTGTTAGAAGGACAAAGAAAAATTGATTATCTTACCAAATATGATAAGCTGACAGGTTTATATAATCGAAGCTATTTTGAAGAAATATTGCAGTTTATGAATTGTAAAGAAAATCTGCCCATTAGTTTAGTGGTTGGCGATTTGGACGGATTAAAGCTTAGTAACGATATTTTTGGTCACCATAAAGGGGACGAGCTGTTAGTAGAAGCAGCTACGTTGTTGCGGAAGTTTTTTAGGAAAGAAGATATTATTGCCCGGTGGGGTGGAGACGAGTTTGTTATTCTTTTGCCGAAAACAGAGTACCAGGTAGCCTGGCAGGTTGTTGAAAGGGTAAAAGAATGTTTTGGGCAGATTACTTTCGAAGATATCCCTGTGAATATCTCTTTGGGAGTGGCAACAAAGGGCGTTGTCTCCGAAGATATGCATAGTGTTTTTAAGAGAGCGGAAGAAGAGATGTATAATAATAAATTGCAGGAAAATAAGAACTTCCGCAGCAGGCTGATTAAGTTTATAGTGCAGGAGCTGCAGAAGAGGGGCTACCAGACCACAGAACATACTAAACGGCTGAAGAAGACAGCCGGTGATATTGGGGAGTCGCTGGGTTTAACAAAGATGCAGCTTTCAGAGCTCTCGCTGGTGGCTGAGCTGTGTGATATCGGAAAAATTGCTGTACCTGATGAAATAATCAATAAGCAAGGGCCGTTGAGCCCAGATGAATGGGCTGTTGTGCAAGGTCATTGTGAGGCCGGTTATCATATTGTTCGCTCCTGCGTTGATTTAAGCCATATTGCAGACGCTATTTTGTATCACCATGAGTGGTGGAATGGTAAAGGCTACCCACTGGGTTTGAAGGGAAGGGAAATTCCCTTATATTCCAGGATTATTGCGGTGGCTGTGGCTTATGATGCTATGTTGGAGGATAGGCCGTACAGGCAGGCTCTGGGCAAATGTGCCGCTTTGCAGGAGCTGCAGCGCTGCTCCGGGACAGTTTTCGATCCGGATATAGTGAGCGTTTTTGTGGAGGCAAGAGATTCTGATGCATTGTGTGGTTAACTACATAGGAGTATTAAAAAACAGCACCGATGGGTGCTGTTTGATTATTCTTCAGGAGTAGGCAGTGTTGGTATTTTTTTGGGGGACAGGGCTGCGGCGCGGTTAGCCTCTTTGATGGCCTCAAAAACTTCTTCACGATGGATGGCCACTTCTTTAGGGGCATCGATGCCTATTTTAACCGTGTCTCCCTTGATTTCGAGGATTTTTATGGTTATGTTGTCTCCGATTATCAGGTTTTCTCCTGATTTACGCGTGAGTACGAGCATTATTTCCTCCTAGCCGCAATGGCGGCGTTTTTCCGGAGGGAAAAGATAGTGGCGTGTGCTGTATGGTGAGTCGTGCATTACGTGTTGACAGGCCAGTCCTTTTTGTGCGTTCACAAGTAATGGCGCCATCAGGTTGGCGGACATGTCACTTACCTTTTCCGGTACGGTGACAATCAGGTACACATCCGGTTCCGTTCCCTCTGCTTTTATATTCGCCAAATCGGATTGTTTTACCTGCACGCGGTAGTCGGGGAAAAAGAAATGGGGTTTGGTGAGGATAAAGGAGGGGCCGTCTTGGGCTTCCAGGGTAAAGAAGCAGGCGTTATCAGGGAGGGGCTGTAGGGTGTATGTAGTAGTATCTTCAAAGCCCATCAGGGGTGGGGTCATTGTTAAAGTGAGCTTGCTTGGTTTAGTCATTTTTAATACCACCTTATCTTAGGAAATCTACCAGGCTGGGTACCATGATCCTGGCTCCGGCTGAAAGAGATGCTCTGTACAGTGTGTCCATGGTGGAGTAATTCATAAATGTTTCGGCAAAGTCGATGTCTTCCAGTTTGGAGCGCAGAGTTGTCAGGTTCAGTTTTTGAGCACCGTTGTTATTTTCGGTGAGTTCCAGGCCGTTGCTGAGAGCGCCATGGGCGGCACGCTTGTCCAGAACCCAGTCAATGCTTTGGGATAAATCTGCAATGGATTGGTTGATGTCTGCGGTATCAGCTCTATTCAGGGCATCTTTCAATTCATTCATACGGGAAAATATCTGAGAATCTTCATGCATAAACAGGCTTTCTCCGTCGATATTGCCCTGAATTATAACATTAGGGGCAACCTCCCACCTGATTGCTCCCTCATCGCCATGGTAATCAACTTCACCTTCTCCGTCCCGATGGAAGGGGACGGTGGTTGTTTGATGGCCGGCAAAGACATTGCGGCCTTCGTAGCTGGTGTTGGCAAACTGGACAAGGACATTGGTGAGTTCATCCACTTCCATGGCCAGAGCACGACGATCTTCCGGAGATAGTGAGTCGTTGGCTCCGTACACTGCCAGTTCCCGGGCGCGCTGCAGGACTTCGTTAATGCCGTGTAGAGCGTCTTCGGTGGTGTCGATCCAGGAGCGGGCGGTATCGATGTTGCGTTTGTATTGCTCGTTGTTATCCAGGGAAGTGTTGTAGCCCAGAATGCGGGAGACGGCGATGGGATCTTCTGAGGGTTTATTGATGGCCTTCCCGGAGGAGAGCATGTTTTGATAGTGGTTCATGGTACTCAGGTTGCGGTTTACATTACGGATTACCGTGTTTTTTATGATTTGATGGGTTACGCGCATTTGCGGCACCTCCTAAGTGTTTAGCGGACCATACGGTTAATCAGAGTGTCGTAGATCTCGTCCAGGGTGGTGATAACCCGGGCGGAGGCCTGGTAGGAGAGCTGGAACTGAACCATATTGGCCATTTCTTCGTCGATGGAGACGCCGGAGATGGAGTCTCGGCGATCAGACATCATTTCTACCAGGGAGGTTTGGTTGGTTGCCATGCGGATACTTTCCTGGGAGTCCACGCCCAAACGGGCGATGGTGTCTCTGTAGAAGTTGGCGAAAGTGGTGCCGCCTTCGTCATCCAGTTCCAGGCGGCCCCTCAGGTTTTTGGCATCTGAATTCACGGTGATCCGGCTGTTGCGGAGTTGAGAAATTTGTACGGCATTGCTGCCGTCACCGGGAGCAGGTTTAAATGGTGCTTCTTCTGACCCATCTTCTCCCCGGGGAATCGGTGGCGTTGAGGCGGCTATTTTTCTCAGATCATTTTGAATATCTTTGTTAACCCCAATAGTTTTCAGGTGGTCGCCTGTGAAGAAATCTATACCGTATTCACCGGTTAGATCCATGCCGTTATTGTGGTACTCGTTAATAGAGTCAACCAGACCCCAGGCCATGCTTTCGAATTCTTCCATGTACTTGCGCAGGTCATCGTCTCTGGTGGCAATCAGGCCGGCGATTTCGCCGCTGTTAATTTGCGTTGGGCGTTCATCGCGGGACCAGACTATTTGCGGGCCTGGTAGCCACTCACTGTTTTGTTCAGGTGTGCCCTCTACTGTCTTTAAGGTATTTACAATGTTTTGCTGGACAAGGGGGCGGCCTCCGATGAAGATGTTGACGGCACCGTTATCAGCAATGTGCAGATCGTAATTCACCATTTTGGCCAGGTTGTCTAAGAGCAGGTCGCGGCGGTCCATTAAATCATTGGGGCTATCGCCTTTGGCTGTCAGCGTGGTAATTTGTTGGTTTAAATCTTTGATTTGTTCGGCAAGGGAGTTTAAGTCGTTTACCTTGAGCTCAATGTCTTTTGTGATGTCGGCACGGACTGATTCCAATTGTGTGTAGGTATGTTGGATGGAATTTACCAGGAAGTTGGCGTTTTCAACCAGGGCGGCACGGGCCGGAGAGCTTTCCGGGCTCAGGCTCAGTTCCTGCCAGCTGTCAAAGAATGTGCTGAGGACGGAGTTGAAGCCGGTGTCGGAAGGTTCCATAAAGATCATTTCCACTTGGCTTAAGTATTCTTTGCGGCTTTCCCAGTTACCCAGGATGTGCATTTCGTCGCGGATTTGATTGTCGAGAAACAGTTCGCGGACACGGGCAATTTGGCTTACCTTGACACCGCTACCCAGCATGCCTTGTCCGTTGGGATACGGAAGAGGGGTGGTGGTGGACATGCCGGCCACCTGGCGGCTGTAGCCCGGGGTGTTGGCGTTGGCCACGTTATGGGCTGTTACTTCCAGAGCTTTTTGCTGGGCCTGCATGCCCAGGCGTGAGATATTTAAACCAAAGAATGTGGACATTTATCTTCCTCCCAGTTAGGCGCGTGTGCTAATCATTAGTTCTGCTTGCTGCTTGTTGATTGCTCCGCTGGCGTTATAGGGGGTGTTTGCTGCATCCGGTGAAATTATCTCGCGGATTTGCCCCAGGTAGGCCAGTTCGTTTTTCAAGAGAACCATGTTGGTGGTGTTCAGGCTTTGTGCTTCACGAAGTAAGGTTTTAAGGGATTGCCGCAGTTCAAGCAGGGTTTCTTCATCCTTGGAAGTGGCGGCGATTTCCTGCAGGGTTTTGCCTGCGGAAAAGTTATGGATTTCTTTGTCCAGTGAAGAGAGCTTCTGTTGCAAGTTTTCCTTTTGTTTAAGGGCTGCTATTGTTTGTTCTTTGTCCCGGGTAAGGATGGCTTCCCGTTCTTTTAGAGCCACATTTATTAAATCAGTCAGTGCTTGTTGTTGTTGCTTTAGGACATTGAGTAATTGTTCCAACGGTATCCCTCCGTAAATTGCTGTTGGTATATATATCGGCGGGGGTGAGAAAAGCTTTAGTGCTATATATAAAAAAAGATGGCGCGCCGGCCATCTTTTTATTGAACAAATTTAAGTGCCTGGACCCAGGAATCCCGCAGTTCGGTGAGCATGTTTTCTACTTCAGAGAGGATTTGGGTATCTTTTTTTAGATTTGCCTCCAATAGGCGGGAGTTCATGTAATCATAAAGTGAGTAGAGATGTGAGGCTACTTCGCCTTGGTTCATGTCTAAGGAGGCCATTAATTCATTAATTATGTCCTGGGTTTTAATGATGTTGGTGTGTGCTTTTTCTATGCTCTGTTCAGTAATGCCCATTTGTGCCAGCTTTAGAAATTTAATGGCACCGTTATAGAGCATGATGATTAGTTGTTGTGGTGATGAAGTTTCTACCTGATTTTGTTTGTACTTTTGATAGGGGTTTGCTAACATATAGGTTCCTCCTTTTAGCGTTTAGCGTCCAGCATCAGACCCACCATGTTCTGGATCTGTGCTACAACGTTGAGTAGGTTTTCGGGGGGCATTTCTTTGATGATTTCATCGGCCTTTGTATCCACCACTTGCACCATCATGCGGTCGGTGCCTTCATGCAGTTTAAAGCGCAGGCTAAGATTGAGGGCATCGGATGTTTTGTTCAGCTGCTCCACGGCGTGATCGGTTTCTTGGGGAGATATTTCTTGTGCCGGATTCTTGCCCTGGATTGCCACATCTTTTTTTTGCGCCTGCTGCGAGTGGGAGACGTCTGTGGTGTGGCGGGAATCCGGTTGGGGCGGGGGATTATTTGTCACTATTCTCATTTTCTTCACCTCTTGTATTCAGTTTTTGGCATGTTGTTAATTATCTTTTCGGCGGGAAGCTGCAAAACTTTAGGAAAAATTTATAAAAAAATTTTGTAGATAGGTGTAAAGTTGAGTTAATTGGTGCCGATGAATGTATAATATGATGTTTCGGGAAGTGAGGGATAGCCATGCGGGTGCAGGGTGTAGACCCCATCATGTTAAACCGAATCCAGGAAAAAGTGAAAAAGCATACTGTGCAGCAATCGGAGCAGGCCTATATTTCCAATGAGCAGGGGCGGCAGAAGAAGGAGCAGCAGAGAGAGGCGGCTGACAGTGACAAAATGGCAGCTGCGGTTAAAAAGCTAAACGATACTGCAGAGACGTTGGGCATTGACTTGTTATTCTTTTGGGATGAAGAGGCTTGGGTTGTTCTGGTGATGGAGAAGAAAACGCAGCAAATTATCCGGGAGCTGGAGCCGGATAAAATCAATGAGATGTTGGTTGATATGCAGAGTTTTGTGGGGATAATGGTTGATTACGTCCTTTAATTCGGGGGAGGGATGGCTGTGGAAGTAACTCTGACAGAGCTTTTGGACGGGCTGACGGAGATTTATTCCAGACAGAAGGTTTTATACGGTAAGCTGGCGGAAATAGCTCTTTGGGAGGCCAAGGCCATTAAAGAGCGCGATATGCTGGGCTTGATCGACCTGCAGCAAGTGGAGGGCCAGTTGATGGAGCAGGTACAGGTGCTGGATGATGCCAAAGCACAGTTAAAAGAGGTGTTGTTAAGCAAATTGCCAGGCCGGCGGCTCACCATGGATCAGTTAGCCTGTGCCGCGGAACCCGCTGCTTATATTGCACACCATAAAATTGTTTCCGAGATAAATAATTTGTTAGGTGAAATAGAGCAAACAAAGCGTAATAATGCTTATGAATTAAGTCAGACCCTACAGTTGAACCGGCATGGAGTTGGGGCTTAGGGCAAAAAGGCAGCTTAGCTGTCTTTTTTTTTGTTTTTAGGGCTAAAAAACAGGCAAAGTGGCTTGAAAGTGAGGCAGTTGCCGTTGAGCTGCCTGTCCTTGTAAGGGGTTCCCGTGTCCCACTTGGGAAGTGGCGACATTATGTTAATTATTTCTACTTTTGTTGCCATTATTTTTATATTGTTGCAGGATTTTCACATTATTTAGCGAAAAGTAAGTTCATGAAAACTCAAATCCCCAAAATTAATGAAAAAATGTCGAATAAAGGCAAACTCGCCGAAAGGCGGGGACGCAAAGCCACAGGCCTACGGTTGTAATGACTATGGCGGCTGGGTTGCCGGCCACTGTTACCTTAAACTCTAGGTCTGTGCCCTAGGGTTTTCTTTGGGAAAGGAGGATTTCATTGAACAGCTTATGGACGGATAATGCAACGGTATCCCTGCAAAAAGGGCTGGATGCTGCCGGGGAGCGTAACCGGGTGATGGCCCATAATGTGGCCAATGTAAATACTCCCATGTTTAAACGACAGGATGTTTCTTTTGAAAAGCAGCTGCGACAGGCGCTTGCCGCGCCAAGCAGGCTGCCGCTGGCCACCACGCATGAAAGGCATGTGGGGGGACAGAAGAGCCTGCAGGATGTAGGGCATAAGGTAAGTACGGACCGCAGTTCGGCCATGCGCTCAGACGGGAACAATGTGGATATTGACCGTGAGATGGCGCTTATGGCCACTAACCAGCTTAATTATAATGCTATGACTCAGGTTCTTAACGAGCGCTACAGTTTGTTGCGGTATGTAATCCATGAAGGGAGGCGGTAATAATGCAGATTTTTAAGGCTATGAATGTGTCATCTTCCGGGTTGACCGCAGAGCGTTTTCGCCTTGATCTGATTGCCAATAACATTGCCAATGCCCATACCACCAGGACCGAAGACGGTGGGCCTTATCAGCGCAAGTCGGCAGTGTTTGCTGAAGTGATGGACGGCGCCAGGAAGTCCGGCCAGGGCGTGCGGGTTCAGGGTGTAAGTGTGGATAACACAGAGCCCCGGCTGGTTTATGAGCCGGAGCATCCCGATGCCAATGAAGAGGGTTACGTAGCTTACCCCAATGTAAACATAGTGCAGGAAATGGTGGATATGATTACCGCCACCCGGGCTTATGAAGCCAATGTGACGGCGCTGAATGCTTCCAAGAACATGTTTCTCAAAGCATTGGAAATCGGCAGAGGGTAGGTGATTAGATGAAGACTCAGGTATTAAACCCTTTTATTCCCCTTCAGTGGCAGCAGCCTGCTGCAGCGGCACCGGAGACAAAGGCGGCGGAAGGTTTTGCCGGGACTTTACATAAGGCGTTGGGAGAAGTAAACCAGTTGCAGGTTAATGCCGATGAAGCGGCACAGAAACTGGCCATGGGTGAAGCGGAAGATATTCATCAGGTGATGATTGCCATGGAGCAGGCAAAAATGGCCATGCAGCTGACGGTCCAGGTGAGAAATAAGGTTGTGGAGGCTTACCAGGAAGTTTCCAGGATGCAGTTATAAATACTTTGCTAAATCGTTTTTGTTTTTTATATAAAGTTACGTATTTTTTGTTGACCCGGGGGGTGGAGACGGTTGGCCGAAGAGGAGCGTGCGACAGCAGTTAGGGTGCAGGATTTGCCGGAGAAATGGCAGCAGCTGAGCCAACGCAAAAAAATAGCGGCCATAGTTATGGCCGTTGCCATTATAGTTACTCTCTTTTTCCTGGGACAGGCCATTGCCCGGCCGCGCATGGCATTGTTATTTACCGGGTTGGAGCCGGTGGATGCGGGGCGAATTGCAGCCAGATTGCAGGAAATGAATGTGCAGTACTCCCTTGATGATGAAGGAAGAACTATTTTGGTCCGACAGGACATGGTGGATGATGTAAGGATTCAACTGGCAAGCGATGAGTCATTAAATATCGGTGGCGGCAGTGGTTTTGAGCTGTTTGACCAGACAAATCTGGGCGCCACGGATTTCAACAGACGAATGGATTATCTGCGCGCTTTGCAGGAAGAGCTGCGCCGGACCATTGTCCGTCTGGATGAAGTGGAGCAGGCACGGGTACATCTGGCACTTCCTGAGCCCAGTGTCTTTATCCAGGATTCGGCGGAGCCCTCCGCCTCCATCGTGCTGGCTTTGAGTCCTGTTTCGCGTTTGGATTCGGAGCGGGTGCGCGGTATTGTGCATCTGGTGGCCGGTAGTGTGGAGAATATGCGGCCGGAAAATGTTACGGTGATTGACACCACAGGGAACATTCTCAGTGACCAGCTGGATAATCTGGATCCCACGAAGCAGTTGGCGGAAGCCACCATGGCGCAGTTGGATATTAAACGCTCCTTTGAAAAAGAACTGGAACGGCGTGTACAGGTGATGCTGGAGCGTATTTTAGGTCCGGGACAGGCCATTGCCATGATAACCGCAGATTTGGACTTTGATTCCCATGAGTCCACCGTTATTACCTTTGATAGCGAGGGTGTGCCGCGCAGCCAGACAATTACCGAGGAATATTTTGAAGGAGCCGGCGTGGTACCCGGTGAGGCGGGAGCAGACAGTAACATTCCCGGATATCCGTGGGTCGGTGGTACCGGTGACTCTACATATGAGCGTTATGATGAAACCACAAACTATGAAATTAACGAAACAACGGAAAGGCAAATCCGGGCTCCGGGAAAGCTGGTGCAGCTCAATGCTTCCGTTGTGGTAAATGATAACGGCGGTCAGCTGTCTCAGGCGCAGGTCCGACAGATCAGTGAGGCTGTGGAGGCGGCCTTGGGCTATCAGGTGGGACGGGGCGACAGTATCAGTGTGCAGGGGATGAGTTTTGATACATCCCATCAGGAAGATGCCATGCTGGCCATGGAGGAAGCGGCTCGCAGGGAAATGATTGAACGATATGTTACCATCGGGGCCATAGCTTTAGCTGCAATAATAATCTTTTTTGTCATTTTGCGTGCTTTCCGGGCCTGGCGTGAAAGACAGCTGGAGGCGGAGCTGGCTGCATTGGCTAGTGCGCCAAAAATTCAAGAAGAGCCTGCGGAGGAAATGGAAGAGACGCCTCAGCAGCGCCTGCATAAACGAGTTCGTGATTTGGCCGAGAGGGAACCCGAATCGGTTGCTCATTTGATTCGAGCCTGGCTCGCCGAAGAATAGGGGAGATTTTTTTGGCACGCGCTAAAGTAAACGGTATAAAAAAATCAGCAATCTTATTAATGGCGTTGGGGCCTACTGTGTCTGCCAATATCCTGAAGCATTTCAGCGAAAATGATATCGAGCGTATCTCGTTGGAAATTGCCAATACCACACAGGTGGATGTCTCATCCATTGAAGATGTGTTGGATGAATTCTTACTTTTAAGCCAGGCTCAGCGTTATATGCTTGACGGTGGCCTGGAATATGCCCAAACATTGCTGGAAGAAACATTGGGGGGGAAAAAGGCCGGAGAAATAATCAAGAAGCTGCGGGAAGCATCACAGATTAAGCCTTTTATGTTTGTGCGCAAGGCTGACCCTAAGCAGCTTACCAATCTGATTAGTCAGGAACATCCCCAGACCATTGCGCTGATATTATCCTATCTGGAACCGCAGCAGGCCTCCATGGTAATATCGGAGCTGCCCGATGAACAGCAGTCTGAGATTGCCCGCCGCATTGCGGTGATGGACAGAACTTCTCCGGAAGTGTTAAAGGAGGTGGAGGGCGTTCTAAAAGAGCGGCTTTCCACCGTGGTACAGCAGGATTTTGCTTCAGCAGGCGGGATTCAGGCCTTGGTGGATATTTTAAACAATGTTGATCGTGGCACAGAAAAGCTGATTTTAGAAGAGTTGGAGAAAGACGACCCGCAGCTGGTGGACGAAATTCGCAAGCGGATGTTTATTTTTGAAGATATCATTTCGTTGGACGATGCCTCTATTCAGCGGATTATCCGTGAAGTGGATCAAAAAGACCTGGCTCTGGCACTTAAGGGCTCCAGTGATGAAGTGCGGGAAAGAGTATTCAAAAATGTTTCCAAGCGCGCTGCAGAAATGCTGCGCGAGGATATAGACTTCATGGGTCCGGTCAGATTGCGTGAAGTGGAAGAAGGGCAGCAGCGGATCGTCAGTATCATTCGCAAGCTTGACGAGACCGGTGAAATAATTATTTCGCGGGGTGGTGAAGATGCCATCATTGTCTAGTGTACTCAAGGCTGATAGTGTGAAACTAAATGGTGGCGTTTTGCGTTTACCCGCTTATTTTCACGCCGCCGGTTCAGCTGAGCCAAAGAGCCAGACGGCGGTGCCTGAAGCGCCGGGTGCCCAGGTGCTCCATGATGCGCAGGCGGAGGCGGCTGAAATAGTAGCAGCAGCCCGGCGTGAGCGGGAGGAGATTCTGGCCGCTGCGGGACAGGAATGTGAAGAGCTCCGTAAAAAAGCAGAGATGCAGGTGCTGGAGCTGGAGGAGGGCGCTAAGCAGCGCGGCTATGATACCGGTTATCTGGAAGGCATGGCCGCCGGCCAGCGTGAGGGTAGCAGGATGCAGCGTGAAGCTGAGGAATTGCTGGCCGAAACCAGAAGAATACGCTCTGAAATGCTGGAGGCTGTGGAGCCGCAGGTGGTGGAGCTGGCGGTATGCATCGCAGAAAAACTGGTGAGCCGGCAGCTGTCGGAGGAGCCGGAAACGGTGGTTTCCATGGTACGGGAGCTTTTGCAGCAGGTTAAAGAGTCGGGAGATATCCTGATACGCCTTCATCCTGATGATGTGCCGCTCTGCCGGGACAAGGCGGCTGAACTGCAGGCTGAGTTGCGGGAGCACAGTTCTTTGAGCTTTTTGGCTGACGGTGCTGTTGCCCGGGGACACTGCAGGGTGGAAACCAGCGGCGCCGCCATTGAATGCATGTTGGATGAACGATTTGCCAAATTGCGTGAGACCTTGTTGGATGTGACATCCAATGAGTAAACTTGATTTATCTTCTTACATACAAGCAGTATCTTCTTTCCCCCGGGCCAAGGTGATTGGCAGGGTGACCCAAGTGGTGGGACTGACCATCGAAGTGCGCGGGTTGCAGGCTTTTGTGGGGGAGATGTGTTTAATATATGTGACCCCGGAGGCGGAGCCGGTCACCGCCGAGGTGGTGGGTTTTAAAAACGGCCATGTGCTGATGATGCCCTTGGGAGATCTGCGGGGCATAGGCCCCGGTTGTGAGGTTTTGCCCACCGGCAGGGAGTTTACCGTAAAAGCCGGACCCCATCTTTTGGGCCATGTGCTGGACGGCCTGGGGGTACCTTTAGACGGCGCCCGGATAAACGGGGCCGGAAAAGTTTGTTCTGTTGACAATGATCCGCCCAACCCGCTGGAGAGGCAGCGTATCAAAGAAGTGCTGCCCACCGGAATCCGGGCCATAGATATGTTTCTGACCTGCGGGCAGGGACAGAGGATAGGTATTTTTTCCGGCAGCGGTGTGGGTAAATCCACCATGCTGGGCATGATTGCCAAACACAGTGAAGCGGATATTAACGTTATTGCTCTGATTGGCGAGCGGGGCCGGGAAGTGGTGGACTTTATAGAACGGGATCTGGGCGAGGAAGGGCTGGCCCGTTCCGTGGTGGTGGCGGTAACTTCGGACCGCCCACCCCTTTTAAGAATTAAAGGAGCCCTGGTGGCCACCGCCATCGCCGAATATTTCCGGGATCAGGGTAAAAAAGTGATGCTGATGATGGATTCGGTGACCCGGTTGGCCATGGCCCAGCGGGAAGTGGGGCTGGCCATCGGTGAACCGCCAACTACCAAGGGTTATACGCCGTCGGTGTTTGCTCTTCTGCCAAGAGTGTTGGAACGAGCCGGGACTTCGCGGTCCGGTTCCATTACCGGGCTGTACACCGTACTGGTTGACGGTGATGACTTTAATGAGCCGGTGGCCGATGCGGTGCGTGGTATTTTGGACGGCCATATCGTGCTTACCCGGGATTTGGCGGCCAAAAACCATTTTCCCGCCATCGATGTCGGTAAAAGTATCAGCCGCCTGATGACGGAATTGGCCAGTGAAGAACACAGGAAATTGGCCGGACAGTTTCGTGATTACCTGTCCGCCTATGCCGAGGCGGAGGATTTGATTAATATAGGTGCTTACGTAGACGGCACCAATCCCCGGGTAGACCGGGCCCGTCAGTATATAACGGCGATGCACACGTTTTTGCGGCAGGATGTGAATGAGTGTGATCCTTATGAACAGGCGTTGGACAAGCTCAAGCACCTTTTTAAAAAGGAGTGAGTGACTGATGTACGTTTTTCCCCTGCAGAAAGTTTTGGACTACCGCAAACGCAAAGAGGAAGAAGAGCAGCTCCGCCTAAACCAGGCCTTCCGGGAGCGGGATACGGCAAAAGAAAATTTAGTTACATTGCAGGAGGACCTGGCAGGTATGCAGGCAAAAGCTGCGGCTGAGCAAACCAAAAAGATAAATGTGCCGCAGGCCCTGATGGCCGGGGAATATTCTTTGCATCTGGCCCATCGCATTAAGGAGCAAAAGCAGGCTGTGGAACAGCTTGACTCACGTCTGCAAGAACAGGTTCAGTTGACGGAAAAAGCTATGCAGGAGAGAAAAGTTATGGATTCTCTGCGGGATAAAGGCCAGTGGCGCTACCAGCAGGAAACGAAACTGGAAGAGCAGAGACAAAACGATGAGATGGCGCGCTTCATGCATTTGTATCATGTGAAGCCTTCTTAAATAACCATCTAATTCCAAGAAAGGAGGTGATGAAGATGGAGGCAGGTATGCTGCCGTTACTTGCGCCGCTTTTAAAGGCTCAGGCAACCGCAGCGGGACAGAACCGGGAAGAAGGTGCACCGCAGATTGGCTTTGCCGGGCTGCTGGCTATGCTGCAGCAGTCAGAGGAATTTGATCCGGCACAGGCCATGCTGGGACTGCAAATGGCAGGAAAAGAAGAGCAGGATTCCGCAGTTTTGCCGTACCTTGTTATGGCCCTCATGCCACAGTTGGCAGGCGAACAAACGGATTTAGAGGGCATGGCTGAGGAGAACCATGAGCTTGACATGTACCCTGATCTTCTGGCATTTATGGCCCAGGCTCCTGTGGAGCAGTTATTGGAAGTTGCTGTAAGCTCCGATGCTTTGGAGGCCTCAGATGTTGCTGATAAGTTGGTTGCAGTTGCAGAAGTTCCCCAAGCTATTATGGAAGAAGGGGCGGAAAGCTTAGAGCCGGTTGGGCAGAAGGGTAACCAGGCGGAAAAGCTTGCGTCTGGAATGTCCATGCAGGATGCTAAGGCTGTTTTGCAACAGGATGTTGAAGTCGCAGAGGGTTCCGATAATGAAAAAAACGGAGCGCAATTAGTAAGACCGGTTGGAGAACGGGATAGCAATATTCTTGCTGCGGAGCGTCTCGGCGCAAACTTGGCATTTAAGCAGGTTTCCGGTGAAGATTCCTCAGGAGTAAAAAGCAAGAATGCCACCGAGCTGTCTTCTGAGCATGTACAGCGTCCGCTTGTGGAACATGATCCATTCAGGTCACTGGTGCAGACCGCGTCTTATAACTCCGACAAAGCACAGGTCAGCCGTGCCGCTGTGGTGGAGCAGGTTCTGGAGAAAATGCTGTTGGTTAAAGAGCCCCAGGGAGAGTCAACGCTGTTTGTCCGGTTGCGTCCCGCAGTGCTAGGAGAGGTGGAAGTGAGGCTGCGTATGGAAGAAGGGCGACTTGTGGCCAATATTCTTACGGAGAATGCTCAGGTAAAAGAAACTCTGGACGGAGCTCTGAATCAATTACGCCAGCGTCTGGAGGCGCAGCAGATTAACGTGGCTGAAATGACCGTCACCGTTAATCAGGAACAAAGCTCCCGCCAGGGTAGCGGTTTCCATGATTTCCGGCAAACCCAAGCCGGAGGCGGAGATGTTTTACCGGTAGAAGCTGTGGAGGAAATACCGCCGTCTGCCGTTCTGATTCCAGGAGCGTTGGACATGCGGGCCTAGTCTGGAGGTGAGGAAATGACAACTGTTTCAGCAGCCGGTACCACCGCTGCCACGCAACAAAGCAATAAAGCTACAGGTGCTATGCAGGAAATGGACAAAGATATGTTTTTGCAGCTATTGGTTACGCAACTCCGTTATCAGGATCCGCTGGACCCGCAGGACAACAGCGAGTTTGTGGCACAGATGGCGCAGTTTACCTCGTTGGAGCAAATGCAGAACTTAAACAATACCATGGCAAAACTTCTTGACATCCAAAGCAGTCTCCATAATTCCGCACCGGCTTTTCTCGGCCTTTCCGTTACTGTAAAAGACGATAATGGATTGCCGCTTACAGGAATTGTCAGTGCAGTGGAATACGATAACGGTAAACCCCGGTTAGTAATTGACGGTAACCGCTACGGACTGGAGAGTGTGCAGAAAGTAACAGCAGGTGGTGAGTAGTGATGAACACAGGGGATATTCGTTTTCCGGGACAACCGATAAGCCAGCCTAAACCCGGTACATCGCCGGTAAAAAAGAAGACTCCCGATGTTTCGCCTTTTTCCCAGGTCTGGCAGGAAACACTGCAAAAGCAGACCGATGTTAAATTCTCGGCTCACGCCATGCAGCGGCTGCAGGACAGAAGAATTGAACTGGGAGAAGGAGAGTTGGCCAAGATTAACCAGGCGGTCAATGCGGCGGACAAAAAGGGTGCCCGTTCTTCCCTGTTGCTTTACGATGATCTGGCGTTGGTGGCCAGTGTAAAGAACCGTACCATCATCACCGCCATGGGCGGCGAAGATATGCGGGAGCATGTATTTACCAACATTGACAGTGCAGTAATTATTAAATAAGTGGCTGGACCTCAGAGAGGAAGCCACAGGCTGCGGACCGATTGAAGCGGCCAATCCCTCAAATTAAAGGAGGTCATCTTTTATGCAAAGATCATTATTTACCGGCGTGTCCGGATTGCGTAACCATCAGACCAAGATGGATGTGATTGGCAATAACATTGCCAATGTGAACACCACCGCTTTTAAAGCCGGCAGGGTCCGGTTTCAGGATATTCTGAGCCAGAATATCCGGGGTGCCAGCGCCCCCCAGGATGGACGTGGGGGAATTAACCCGGCGCAGGTAGGATTGGGTATGAGTGTAGCATCTATTGATACCATACATACTCCAGGTAGCTTGCAAAGCACCGGCCGTCCAACCGATTTGGCCATCCAGGGAAGCGGTTTTTTTGTGATGAGTGATGGTGCAAACGAGTTCTACAGTCGTGACGGTGCGTTTTCTCTTGGTTCGGACGGTGATTTGGTAAACGGCGCCAACGGGTTCAAACCGCTGGGGTGGCAGGCAGATGCTTTTGGCAATATCAATACCAACGGGCCGCTGCAGCCATTAAATATACCGCTGGGCCACAACGTTACCACCAGAGCTACCGAGAACCTGACTTTCAGTTCGAACTTGGATTCTCTGGCAGAAATAGGAACAGAGCATATGGCCGAGTCATTAGTCTACAACTCCCAGGGTGGGTCGCATCTGGTGGAAATCATCTTTACAAAGACCGGGTCTAATACCTGGGAATGGGAAGCCAGCGGGATCACCGGCAACGAAACTGTTTCCGGCCAGGGAACCATTGAATTTGATGAGTTTGGCAACTTGCTTCAAGCCACCGGCGATGCAGCCATCAGCATCACAGATATAGACGGTGCCGACGATATTAGTATGGCGGTGGATTTTAACAATATGTCGCAGGTGGTAGGGCATAGCAACGCTCAGGTTCGCTACCAAGACGGTTTTCCTGCCGGGGAACTGACTGAGTTTACCATCGGCAAAACAGGTGTTATCAGTGGAATATATACCAATGGCTTGGTGGTAGAGTTAGGCCAGATTGCACTGGCATCTTTTGATAATCCGGAAGGGCTAATGAAAGCAGCCGGGAATATGTATCAGGTTTCATCCAATTCGGGGCAGGCTCGTGTAGGTGGTGCCGGGTTGGAAGGGCGCGGTGTCATTGAAACAGGCACCCTGGAAATGTCAAACGTGGATCTGTCCTACGAGTTTACAGAGATGATTACCACTTCCCGGGGATTTCAGGCCAACTCGCGGGTAATTACCACATCGGATGATTTGTTGCAGGAAGTGGTGAATCTTAAGCGGTAACATACGTGAGGTGACGTAATATGCAGCAGCGCATGGATTTTTTGACCATACTGGGGATAGGCCTGGGCCTGTCCCTGGTAATGGGGGCTATAGCCCTGGGCGGCAGCGTGGCCATGTTCTGGAGTTTGAATTCCATAATGATTACGGTGGGGGGCTCTTTTGCGGCGCTGCTCGTTAATTTTCAGCTGCCCCAGATCACCATGGTTTATGGGGTCACAAAAAATGCTTTCCAGCAGGAAGTTCAGGACATTGGCGAGCTGATTAGTGTATTTGTGGACCTGGGTCAGAAAGCCCGCCGTGAAGGGCTCCTTGCTCTGGAGGATGACTTAAATGACCTGGAAGACCCGTTTTTGGGCAACGGCCTCCAGATGGTCATCGACGGTCTGGAGCCGGAATTGATTCGCGACATTATGGATACGGAAATTACCGCCACCGTGGCCCGGCACAGAATGGGTCAGGACCTGTTTAAGACCTGGGGGGCGTTGGCGCCGGCCTTTGGTATGATTGGGACACTGATTGGCCTGATTCAGATGCTGGCCAACCTGGACGATCCCAGCGCCATTGGGCCCGGGATGGCCGTTGCTTTGCTCACCACTTTTTACGGTGCGCTGTTGGCCAACCTGCTGTTTAACCCGCTGGCGGGTAAACTGGCCATCCGCAGCGATGCGGAGATTGCCCAGAAAGAGGCGGTGGTGGAAGGCGTTCTGGCTATTCAGGCCGGTACCAACCCCAGAATTCTGCAGGAGAAGATGAAAGCCTTTGCATCACCGGCGCAGCGTGAAGAGATGGCCAGGCAGTCGGAAACGCCGGATACCGCCGGTGAGGAAGTGATTTACGACCATGCGTAAAAGCAGGCACGCCCAACCCCGGCAGGAAGGCGGAGCGCCGGAGTGGATGACCACCTACAGCGATATGGTTACACTGCTTTTGGCCTTCTTTGTCCTGCTCTTTTCTTATTCGGTGATTGATGTGATCAAGTTTCAGCAGATTATGTCCTCCATTCAGGTGTCGTTTCTTGGCCAGGACGGTATCATGGAGTCGTCTTTGGACCCCAGCCGCGGTGAAATGATTGAACTGGCGGTGGACCATAAGTTTGAGGATGTGCTGATGACTTACCTGGAGGTAAAAAGCCATCTGCAGGAAGAGGGCCTGGCCAATATTATCGACGTCCGTATTGAAGACCGGGGCGTGGTGCTGGAAATACAGGACCGGCTGCTTTTTGATACCGGGCGGGCGGAAATCAGGCCTGAGGCCCGGGAGTTGCTGGTAAAGGTGGCGGGGATTTTAGCCAATGTACCAAACCAGATCATTGTGGAGGGCCACACAGACAACGTGCCGATTCAAACGGCACAATACCCTTCCAACTGGGAACTGTCGGTGGACCGCGCTGTGCGGGTGGTGCGTTACCTTAGCGAACGGCAGGACATCGATCCGGAGCGTTTTTTAGCCACCGGGTACGGTGAGTTTCAGCCGGTGGCTTCCAACGAGACAGTGCAGGGGCGTGCTAAAAACCGTCGCGTAAATATTGTAATATCTGAAGTAAACCTGTTGGACCGGGAGGTTGATTATTATGAGTAAGGCTGAAGAAAACAGTGCCCCCAAAAAGGGCAGTCGCACTAACCTGTTGCTGGCCATAGTGGCCGTCCTGGCTCTGATGGGTGTGGTAATCAGCGTTTATGCATTGCTGGCGGACAGAGAAGAACCGCTGTTTGGCGGCGGCGCGCAGGCTGAAGAAGAAGTGGCCGGGCCATTTCGTCAGTTTGGCCCGCTGGATTTTACCGTTAATCTCTCCGACAGCGGCCAGCGCAATTACCTCAAAGCCACCATCACTCTTGCCTATGAGGAAAGGCGCCTGGCAGGGGAGTTGGAGGAGCGTAAAGCGCAAATCCGTGACCTGATTATTAACACAATGCGCAGTAAAGCTGTGAACGATGTTAGTGACGGAGATGGGACAGAGAAACTGCGCGGTGAGCTGATTGAAGAAGTAAATTCTGTTTTAAGCGGCGGTGAAATCGTAGAGATTTATTTTACCGATTTTCTGGTGCAATAAACTGGTCAACGGAGGCAATGTATGTCATCTTCATTTTTATCCCAACAAGAGATTGAAAAACTAATAGACCGGCTCCATCCGGATTTGGCCGATGAAGTAAAGCAGGAGAAAGAGGGTTCCCAGCCAAAGCAGGAGGAACCTCCGGCGGCTCCGGCAGAAGAGGTGGAGCGGGTGGAATTTCCTGAGTTTGTTCAGGCGCCACAAGGGGCGAAGGAACGGGGGGTAAACTTTTTTGAGTCCGTTCCGGTAACCCTGGATTTGGAGTTAGGGGCAGCCACACTGACGGTGAGGGAAATTCTGGCGCTGCAAAAAGACTCCATCATCCGTTTGGACAAACTGGCCGGGGAGAATGCCGCCCTGTGTGTGAACGGTAAGCCTCTGGCTTCCGGGGAAGTGGTGGTAATAAACGATAATTTTGGCTTCCGTGTGGCGGAAGTGGGTGGCTCATCCGCCAATCCGCCAAAGAAGGAGTAAGCAAATGTTTATTGAGGCCATAAAAATGATGCTGGCTTTGGCGGGTGGTAATATTTTTGGCCTGGTGGAGTATTCGCTACCTGCTGCCGCGGCTGCAAACCCTTACTCCTGCCCGGACCGGCGCCATGACTGTAATCGAGCGCGTATCTTTGGGGATGCGCACCAGCCTGTGCCTGGTAAAAGTGGGTGAGCGCTACTTTTTAATTGGTGTAACGCCGGCCAGTATGGAATATCTGGCCGAGGTTAGTGAAGAAGATTTGCCGGAAAGCGGTACGGAACCGGCTGATCCTCCCGATTTTGCAGAAATTCTTGCTAACAGCAAAGACAAGGTGAACATGTTCCGCAGCCAGCTCAAAGAGCGCTCCGGGCGTGTGCAGGAAGGAAAGACACGAAAATGACCATGGCCACCGGAAGATAATTACCGCTCTAACCGCGGTTTTGTTTATAGGGATACTGTTGTTGCCGTCCCGCGCTGGGCGCGCAGCCCCTGTCTTTCCCTACTAATGTAAATATTGATATCGGCCTTTCTGGCTCTGATGACCTCTTTTACGCGGATTGTGGTGGTGCTGGGTTTTGTGCGCAACGCGCTGGCCACGCAGCAGACACCGCCCAACCGGGTGATTATCGGCTTGGCACTGTTTCTTACTTTTTTCATCATGGCTCCTATTTACTCCCGCGTTAACGAAACCGCTATTCTACCATCCCTGGAGGACGAGATCACCTCCGAATACGCGTTGGCCACCCGCTCACCCCCCCTGGAAAGGTTCATGGTTCAACAAACCACCGAAAAGGTCTTACCTTTGTTTGTAAACCTCTCCGACGGCGAGCGCCCCGAGACCATGGATGATTTGCCCATGCATGTACTGGTGCCCGCCTTTGTAATTTCCGAATTGAAAACAGAAGGAGTAAGCAAATGTTTATTGAGGCCATAAAAATGATGCTGGCTTTGGCGGTGGTAATATTTTTGGCCTGGTGGAGTATTCGCTACCTGCTGCCGCGGCTGCAAACCCTTACTCCTGCCCGGACCGGCGCCATGACTGTAATCGAGCGCGTATCTTTGGGGATGCGCACCAGCCTGTGCCTGGTAAAAGTGGGTGAGCGCTACTTTTTAATTGGTGTAACGCCGGCCAGTATGGAATATCTGGCCGAGGTTAGTGAAGAAGATTTGCCGGAAAGCGGTACGGAACCGCCGGATCCTCCCGATTTTGCAGAAATTCTTGCTAAGAGCAAAGACAAGGTGAACATGTTCCGCAGCCAGCTCAAAGAGCGCTCCGGGCGTGTGCAGGAAAGGAAAGACACGGAAAATGACCATGGCCAACCGGAGGATAATTACCGCTCTTAGCGCGGTTTTGTTTATAGGGATACTGTTTTTGCCGTCCCGCCTGGGCGCGGAGCCCCTGCCTTTCCCTACTAATGTAAATATTGATATCGGGACTGCAACGGAACCGGAGCAGGTGGTGGGTTCCTTACAACTTTTAATGTTATTGACGGTGCTTACTTTAGTGCCGGCCTTTCTGGCTCTGATGACCTCTTTTACGCGGATTGTGGTGGTGCTGGGTTTTGTGCGCAACGCGCTGGCCACGCAGCAGACACCGCCCAACCAGGTGATTATCGGCTTGGCACTGTTTCTTACTTTTTTCATCATGGCTCCGATTTACACCCAGGTTAACGAGACCGCTATTCAACCCTACCTGGAGGAGGAAATAACCCAGGAAGAGGCGTTGGCCATCGGTGCACAACCGCTGCGGGAGTTCATGTTTCACCAGACCCGGGAAAAGGATCTGGCTTTGTTTGTAAACATCTCCAACGGCGAGCGCCCCGAGACCCGGGATGATGTGCCCATGCATGTACTGGTGCCCGCCTTTGTAATTTCCGAATTGAAAACAGCATTTCAGATGGGATTTATGCTTTTTATCCCCTTTGTAATTATTGATATGGTGGTGGCCAGCACCCTGATGTCCATGGGGATGTTCATGCTGCCGCCGGTGATGGTTTCTCTGCCCTTTAAGCTGCTGTTGTTTGTGATGGTTGACGGCTGGCATCTGGTGGTCAAATCATTGGTGGAAAGTTTCGGTTAAAGACGGGAGGAAAAAATGTCACACGAATTTGTTTTGTCTGTGGCCAGAGACGCGATTTTAACCACATTGTTTATTGCTGCCCCCGTCCTGATCATCAGCCTGTTGGTGGGGCTGGGCATCAGTGTTTTTCAGGCCACAACCCAGATTCAGGAGCAGACGCTGACCTTTGTCCCCAAAATCATTGCTGTTTTTCTGGC
This sequence comes from Dethiobacter alkaliphilus AHT 1, assembly GCF_000174415.1. Lineage (NCBI taxonomy): Bacteria > Bacillati > Bacillota > Dethiobacteria > Dethiobacterales > Dethiobacteraceae > Dethiobacter > Dethiobacter alkaliphilus. The sequence continues at coordinate 27,479 of NZ_ACJM01000016.1, read as the reverse complement.
CCTGCTGGTGTTTGGCAGCTGGATGCTAAATACGCTGGTACAGTTTACCGCCAATCTGTTTGCCCAGCTGGGAACGTTTGGTCTGTAGGATGAGATTATGGTTTTAGAGCAATGGTCCGTCCTGTTTCTTATCTTTGTCCGTCTCAGCGCATTGATAGCGGTGCTTCCCTTTTTCACCTGGCGCGGGATCCCCGCCCTGCCTAAAATCGGCTTTGCCGGGGTTTTTGCCTACCTGATTTTTCTGGCCTCTTCACCGCAGGAGTTTGAGATTCCGGAGCATTTTTATTATTATGTGTTGGCGGTGGGCTCGGAGGTGCTCTTTGGTCTGGCTTTGGGTTTTCTGGTGCTGCTGATTTTTGCTGCGGCCCGCATTGCCGGCCAGATGGTGGATGTGCAGGCGGGCCTGATGATGGCTTCGGTGTTTGATCCGCAGTTTGGCAGCCAGGTTACGTTGTTTGGGCAGTTTTACTACTTGTTTGCCCTGGTATTTTACCTGACAGTAAACGGGCACCATATGCTGTTTATGGCCATAGCCCGCTCCATAGAGCTGGTGACTCCCGGCGGAGTGGTATTTTCTCCGCAGCTGATACCTAATGTAATGCAGTTTATTTTTCAGATGTTTATCATTGCTTTTCAGTTGGCGGTGCCGGTGGTGGCGGTATTGATTTTCAGTGACCTGGCATTGGGTCTGCTATCCAAGACGGTCCCTCAGCTCCATGTTTTTATGGTGGGGATGCCGTTAAAGGTGGGAGTTGCTTTATTCATTATTTATCTGATATTTCCTTACCTGGCACAGGTGCTGGAGACGGTGTTTGCCCGGATGCAGGAGGATATTATCCATCTGTTCAATCTGTTTTAACGTCCCGCGGACGTCTTGACCTGCAGCTGTTTGCCGGCGAAGGTGATAAAACAGAAGAGGCCACGCCCAAGCGCAAGCAGGAGGCGCGGAAAAAAGGACAGGTTGTTAAGTCGGCCGAACTGAATTCCGCAGTAAATCTGCTGGTTATGACCGCCCTGTTTATGGCGGTGGGGCAGTTTCTTTTTAACCACCTGGCACAGACCATGCTGCGCTTTTTGCAGATGGACGGCAGGCTGCTTACCCCGGGAAACCTTAATGCCCTGACCATGAGAGCTTTTGGCGATTTCTTTCTCTTTATGGCTCCCGTGTTTGCCGTTTCCCTCATTGCAGGGCTGGCGGTAAATTACCTGCAGGTGGGCTTTTTGTTCACCACGGAGCCGCTGAATCCCCAGTTTAACCGGCTCAATCCGGCGGAAGGGTTTAAGAAAATTGCTTCCAAACGGGCGCTGTTTGAACTGGCAAAATCTTTGTTGAAGGTATTGATGGTTGGTTTTGTGGCCTTTCTGTTTGTTCGCGGAAACCTGGAGAATCTTTTGGCCACGCTTTACCAGGATGCCGCAGGCGTCTGGGAGACTCTGCGCTCGTTGTCTCTTAATCTGGCGCTGCGGATTGGGGCTCTGTTTCTGGTGCTGTCGGTGCTGGATTATATCTATCAGCGCTATGAGCATAACCAGAATCTGAAGATGAGCAAACAGGAGATAAAAGAGGAACACAAGCAGATGGAAGGGGATCCACAGCTTAAATCTCAGCTGCGGGAGCGTCAGCGCAGCATTGCCACGCAGCGCATGATGCAGGATGTGCCGGAGGCTACGGTGGTAATCACCAACCCCACCGAACTGGCTGTGGCCATCCGCTACCGGGAAGACCGGGATGAGGCCCCCACAGTGGTGGCCAAAGGGGCGGCCCTGATGGCTAAGAGAATCAGGGAAACGGCCAAAGAAAACAATGTTCCCATTATGGAAAACAAGCCGGTGGCGCGGATGCTTTACGATCAGGTGGAAATCGGGCAGGAAATCCCGGTGGACCTCTACCAGGCGGTGGCGGAAATTCTGGCGCTGGTCTATAAGTTACGCTAATTTTTAACTGGAAAGGGTGGCAGGTTTGGCTAAGACTTTGGCTCGCCGTGGCTGGCACGGTATGCTGCAAAACGCCGATATGTTCGTAGCCGCTGCGGTGATTGCCGTGGTGATGATTATCATCATCCCCATCCCGCCTCTGCTGCTGGATATTTTACTTACTTTCTCCATCGCTTTTGCCCTTATTACCATTCTTTTGACTTTGTTTACCACCGAAACTTTGCAGTTTGCCGTTTTTCCATCACTGCTTTTGGTGGTGACGCTGTTTCGCCTGTCGCTGAATATCTCCACCCGGCTGATTTTGAGCCGCGGTGAGGCGGGCAACGTGATTGCCGCTTTCGGCAGTTTTGTGGCCGGCAGCAATTATGCGGTGGGTTTGATTATTTTCATCATTATTACGGTAATTCAGTTTGTGGTTATCACCAACGGCGCCGGCCGGGTGGCGGAAGTGGCGGCCCGGTTCACCTTAGATGCCATGCCCGGAAAACAAATGAGTATCGATGCCGATTTTAATGCCGGGCTCATTGATGAGCACGAAGCGCGGTCCCGCCGCAAAAATCTGCAGTCGGAAGCAGATTTTTACGGAGCCATGGATGGTGCCAGTAAGTTTGTGCGCGGCGATGCCATTGCCGGGATTGTCATTGTGATGGTAAACATTTTAGCCGGGTTTGCCATCGGTATGATTCAGCAGGGCATGGACCTGGAGCAGGCAATCCAGACCTATATTCTGCTGACGGTGGGTGACGGCCTGGTGACGCAGATTCCGGCGCTTTTGGTTTCGGCGGCGGCGGGCATGCTGGTAACCCGTAGTGCTTCCGAGGGCAGTTTCGGGGAGGATTTGTCCAAGCAAATCCTGGGTTTTCCCCGGGTGATGATTTTAACCAGCGCGATTTTATTAATTTTAGGATTGGTTCCCAATATTCCTACCTGGCCCTTTATGATGCTTTCGGCGGCCACCGGTTTTGCCGCCTACACTTTGCTGGATGAAGAAAAGATAGAGCAAGAGCGCCTGCAGGCGGCGGAGGCCCGGGAAGAAGAGAAGCCGGCACCGCCGGAAAATGTCCTGAACCTGCTGGCGGTGGAACCGTTGGAGATAGAAATCGGCTACAGCCTGATACCGCTCACAGACAGCGGCCACGGCGGCGATCTTTTAGACCGGATTACCGCCAGCCGACGGCAGTGTGCTCTGGAGCTGGGGATTGTGGTGCAGCCCATCCGGATCCGGGATAATCTGCAGCTGCCGCCCAATACTTATATTTTTAAGTTGAAAGGCAATGAAATAGCCCGCGGCGAACTGCGCCCCGGTTACTATATGGCCATGAATCCGCTGGAGGGGGATACTCCCACCGATTTGGACGGCTTCCCCACCCGGGAGCCCACCTTCGGCCTGCCGGCGGTCTGGATTCCCGCTGAAAAGAAGGATGAGGCGGAAATGGCCGGCTATACCGTGGTGGATGTAACCACGGTGATGATTACCCATCTGACTGAAACCATTAAAACATTTGCCCATGATTTGCTGGGACGCCAGGAAGTTAAGTCCCTTATTGATCTGGTAAAGGAGAAACAGCCTGCAGTTATTGACGAATTATTGCCGGATTTGCTGACCGTGGGGGAAATACAGAAGGTCTTGAAGAATCTATTAAGAGAACGGGTACCGATTCGCGATCTGGTCACAATTTTTGAAACGCTGGCAGATTACGCGCGCTCCACCCGGGAGATTGATCTGCTCACCGAATATGTGCGGCAGTCCCTGGGGCGCACCATCTGTAATCTGTACGCTGAGGAAGGTAAACTTTATGTGATTTCCCTGGATCCGCGGCTGGAGCAGAAACTGGCGGATTCTCTGCAGGTTACCGCCCATGGATCTTATCCGGTTATGGATCCCCAGGCCACTCAGAATATTATCTCTGACCTCTCGGTGCGGGCCGATCAGGAACTGATGCAGGGCCGGCAGCCTCTGGTGCTTACCTCATCGAGAATCAGGCTGCCCTTCAAGCGTTTGACAGAGAGGTTTTTACCTAATCTGGTAGTCCTCTCTTTCAATGAAATAGTCCCCGGTGTGGAAGTAGAATCAGTTGGGATGGTGAGTCAAGGGTGAAGATTAAAAAGTATTGCGTTGACACCGTACAAGAGGGAATGCTCCAGATTAAAAAGGAGTTGGGGCCCGAAGCGGTTATTATTGAAAGCCGCAAAGTACGGGAAAAGGGGTTCCGTGGGTTGTTTGCACCGGTTAAAGTGGAGATTACGGCGGCGGTGGACACGCCGGTGCGCCAGCAGCCGGTGGCGGCGGCGCGCCAGCCCGATAGGCAGGAAGAGCGGCTGCAAAGTGAAATCAGCGAGTTGAAACAGATGGTGAATCAATTGGTAAGCCGGCAGCAGAAACAAAACATAGAGGAAAAAGGGCCGTTTTATCGTTGGATGCAGCGGCTCATCGACAACGATGTGGATCCGGCACTGGCGCAGCAGATTCTAACGGAAATTCACGAAGACTTTGCCGCCGAAAATGCTCTTTCCGATGAAGTGGTGGAATTGATTCTGCAAAAGAAAGTAAGGGAACACCTGCGCACCGCAGATGTGCCGGATACTTCCCGTGTTCTTACCTTTGTGGGCCCCACCGGTGTGGGAAAGACCACCACGCTGGCCAAACTGGCGGCGCGTTTTGCTCTGTATCATAACAAACAGGTGGGCATGATTACCATTGATAGCTACCGTATCGGGGCGGTGGAGCAATTGCGCACTTACGCCGATATTACCGGTATGCCCATTGAGGTGGTTATGACGCCTAAAGATATGACCCAGGCACTGGAGAGGCTGGCGGATCGGGAAATTATTCTGGTGGATACCGCAGGCCGTAATGCTAAGAATTCCATGCAGGTCTCCGAGTTGGCCGTCTTTATGGAAGCGCTGCCGGCGCCGGAAACTTTTCTGGTGTTGAGCGCCACCACCAAAACCAGAGATTTGCAGCAGATTATCGCCAAGTTCAGCAAAGTAAACTTTAACCGACTGATTTTCACTAAGCTGGACGAAACTGAAACTTTTGGAGCACTCTTAAATGTGGCCAATACCAGTAACCTGCCCATTACATACCTGACCACGGGACAAAATGTCCCCGACGACATCGAAAACGCCACAGCCGACAAACTGGCAAAATTGATTCTGGGGGTTGAGCAGAATGTTTGATCAGGCGGAGCGTTTACGACAGCTGGCTTTGGGCGCCAATGAACGGCGAAAAATTATTAAGCAAAAGAAAATCCCCCGGGTTATTACCGTTACCAGCGGAAAAGGCGGGGTGGGTAAGACCAACCTGGTGGTTAATCTGGCCATCGCCCTTTCCCGGTTGGGTAAGCGGGTCGCCGTTTTGGATGCGGATTTGGGCCTGGCCAACGTTGATATTATCCTGGGCCTTTTGCCGCTGCATAATTTGCAAGACGTGGTCAAAGGCACGAAAATGATGGAGGATATTATTATCACCGGACCGGAGGGAATAAAGATAATCCCCGGCGGATCCGGACTGGCGGAAATGGCCAACCTTTCCCCGGCGCAGCGTGACCGTTTGCTGCAAAGCCTGATGGATTTGGAAAACGCCGCCGATATTTTGCTCATCGATACCGGCGCCGGTTTGTCCCGCTCTGTACTCTCCTTTGTTTCCGCCGCCGATGAATTAATTGTGATAACCACTCCGGAGCCCACCTCCATCACCGATGCTTACGGTATTATCAAGGTGGTCTCCAAACTGCGGGTGCATCAGAAAATAAAGCTGGTGGTAAACCAGGTGCGGGATCACCAGGAAGGAACAGTTATTGCCGAACGGTTCGCCGAAGTAAGTCAGAAGTTTTTACAGGTGGATGTGGAATTTCTGGGAGAGATCTGCAGTGACGGGCAGGTTGTGCGCGCGGTTAAGCAGCAGCAGCCTTTGGTTACGCTGTTTCCCCGGGCCCGTGCAACCAAAGATGTGGAAAATATCGCCGGAAAGCTTTTGGATATCATGCCTGGGAAACCACGCGGCATCAGCGGTTTCTTGAGCCGCTTTACCAAAATGATGGAAAAATAAGATCCGGTGGTGGTAGCACTTGTTGAAAAAAGTTCGATTGCAGCTACAGCAAAAGTTAGAAGTGATGCTTCTGCCGGATGGAGATTATTATAAAAGTTCTGTGCAGGAAGTGGATAAAGAATCGGTTGCCATAAACATCCCCATTCACCAGGGCCGGTATTTACTTTTGCAGCCGGGGGAAATGGTGAGGGTAGAGTTTGCCATTGAGGATGCCATTTACCGGTTTGAAAGTAGAGTACTGAGCCGGAAAAAGTCCAACAATGTTCCACTTATCATTTTGGAGCGGCCCACCCGCTTTGCCCGGCGCCAGCGACGCAGTTTTGTCCGCATACCGGTCATGCTGCCGGTGGAGTACAGACTTATTTCCAGAAACGAAGATACCGGACTGCCGGAAGTCAGTGATACCTATACCGGTAATACGGTGGATATCTCCGGAGGCGGGCTGCAGATTGCCGATACCAGGCGTGTTGCCCAGGGAGATACCGCACTGCTAAATTTACGCCTTGATGACGGCAGCTCCCAGGTTCTTTCCCTGTCGGGGAAGATATCCTGGGTTTACGAGGATGCCCGGTCCAAAACGATCCGCTTCGGTATTGGCTTTGCCGATATCAGCGAGGTGGACCAGGAACGGATTATCGCGTATATCTTCAGCAAAATGCGTCAGCGTACGCAAACCTGACGGGAGAGATGGTATGAGCGGCGCCAATGTATGGGTTAAATACCAGGAGACAAAAGAAGAGGGCCTACAGGAAACGCTGGTGGAAAAATACCTGCCGCTGGTGCGCCTGCATGCAGGGCGGCTGGCACTGGGTTTGCCGGCACATGTGAACCGCGATGATTTGCTGCAGGCCGGTATGCTGGGCCTGTTGGAAGCGCTGCAGCGCTTTGACCCTACTCGGGGGGTAAAGTTTGAATCCTTTGCTGCGCTGCGCATCCGTGGAGCCATGCTGGATGAACTGCGCCGGCTTTGTTGGGTGCCCCGTTCTGTGGTGCGGGAAATGCGTGAAATGGACCGGGCAGTGCAGGAGCTGGCAACGCAGTTGGGTAGGGAGCCTGCCGAAGAGGAGATTGCGGAGAAAATGGGAATTACCATCCCGCAACTGCGCAAAATCACCGGTATGATTAACAGCAGCTCGCTGCTGTCTCTGGAGGACACCCTGCTGGCTGTTCCGGCAGTGGACGGCCCGGAAGTGGAAGCGCTGGACCGGCTGATTGCCGCCGAGGACCGGCAGCGTCTGGCGGAAGCCATCGGCCAACTGCCGGAGCGCCATCAGCAGTTATTGGCACTTTATTATCAGGAGGACCTGACCTTAAAAGAGGTGGGATTGGTGCTGGGCGTAACCGAATCCCGGGTTTGCCAGCTGCATGCCCGGATTATTGCCCGGCTGCGCACTGCTTTGCAGGACGAATAGATACTAACCCAAGCGGAGAACGGAGTGGGATTGATGCCATACCTACTGTTTTTTGTCGGACTTGCTCTGGCCCTTACGGCTGCCTTCAAACTGACACAAAAAAAGAATGAACCGTTCGATGATGCTCTGCGTGCCGAGGTTGACCGGCCGTTAAACCGTGAACTGGTGGCCTTGTTTGAGTTGCAGGAATCGGTGGAATCGGCGCTTTCCGAACTGGATGAAAAAAATCAGGTGTACCACCATCTGGTAACACGGATGGAAAAGCAGCGGGAGGCGGTGGAATTCCGGCTGCAGCAGCTGGACAGGCTAATCAGCCGCGCTGAGGCCATTCTCAATAACCCCGTTTCCCGGCCGGAAACCCCTACCGGCCGTGTCAGGCACCAGGAGGTTTACCGCCTAAAGGATGAGGGGTCTGATGTGGCCGATATCGCCGCACAATTAGGGATAGGGAGAGGTGAGGTTGAATTAATACTTGGCTTGAGAAGATAGAGCAGATTAACTGGCATTTTCTTCTGGGCTTTGGCCTGGGACTTCTTCTGGCTGCTCTGATTATGCTGATGCAGGCAACCCGCCCGCTGCCGCCGGAACGTGTGGAACAGTTGGCCCGCAATCAGGGGATGGTATTTCCGGAGGAAGTAGTGCCTTTTTCCGGAATGAGCAGTGGAGCTGGAAGCAGTGACAGTGAGAAAGGCGGGGATGAACAATGATACGAGGGCTTTACACCGCAGCCAGCGGCATGATGGTGGAATCAACCAGGCAGGAAACCATCACCAATAATCTGGCTAACAGTGAAACTACAGGATTTAAAAGGGATCTGGCTTTGCAGCGTTCCCACGGGGAGCAACCGGTGGTGCGCCTGGGGGACAGGCAGCCTTTTGGAGTTCGTCCCGTTATCGGCTCTCTGGGTGTGGGTTCGCTGATTGACGGAATTCATACATCCCATGAACAGGGCAGCCTGCAGGAAACGGGACGGGACCTGGATGTGGCCATGGCCGGAGACGGCTATTTTGTGGTGGAAACAGAACAGGGGCTGCGCTATACCCGCAATGGGGCCTTTTCCATTGATGCGGACCGCATGCTGGTCAATGACCAGGGCCACAGAGTAATGGGAACCACAGGCCCGCTGCAATTACCGGCAGGAGAGGTGCAAATTGACCAGGCGGGAAATGTTTTTGTCAATGATGCCATGCAGGGCCAGTTGGCTCGGGTCAGTTTTGCCGATAACTCAGAACTGCAGAAAGTCGGCGACTCATTGTTTACCGCCGCTGAAGGGGCCGAGCAGCAGCCGGTTACCGGCATGGTAAAACAGGGCTTTTTGGAAGGCTCAAATGTACAGGCTGTACAGGAGATGGTACAGATGCTGGCCGCCATGCGTGCCTATGAAACAAACCAAAGGGTAGTGCAGGCCCAGGATGATATGTTGCGCAAAGCCACCAACGAAATTGCTGCTCTAAGATAAGGGGGAAAACAGATGACCATTCGCGGACTTTGGAATGCGGCGGGCGGTATGCGGGCCCAACAGCAAAAAATTGATGTGACTGCTCATAATATTGCCAATGTAAATACCACGGGCTATAAAAAGAAAACAACCCTGTTTTCCGATTTAGTTTATCAGTCCATAGAGCGGCGGGGAAATGCGGTGGAGCCGGCGGCTGCCGGCGAGCATCCCAAGACAGTGGGTGTGGGCAGTAAGGTGGCGGCCATTCGCTCCGATTTGCGGCCCGGAACCTATCTGCAGACTGACAGAGATCTGGATATGGCCATTGTGGGTGACGGCTATTTTCAGATAACCCTGCCGGGCGGAGGTATGGCTTATACCCGTGACGGCAGCTTTTCCCGGGACAGTGAGGGAAATATTGTGAACTCACAGGGGTACCGGGTTGTTTTTCCCCAGCTGCCGGAGGGCCAATATGAGGTTAATGTGGCTCCCGAGGGAGCAGTAAGCGCCGTATATGAAGACGGTACAGTAGTCCCGCTGGGTATGCTGCAATTGGCTTATTTTGATAATCCTCACGGTCTGGAGCAGCTGGGAGATAACCTGCTGCAGGCCACCCCGGCCTCCGGGGCTGCACTTCTTGCCTTCCCCGGCGAAGGATCCAGGGTTTCCCAGGGGTATTTGGAAAGCTCCAATGTGGATTTGGCAGCTGAAATGACCCAGCTGATTATCAACCAGCGTTCTTTTGAGCTGAATTCCCGTGCTTTGCGTACCGCAGAGGAAATGTGGAGCATTGCCAATCAGCTCTACAGATAAAACAGCTTGTCCGGCAAAAAATGCATAAGAAAACCTCCCGGTGACTATACTGTTGGTATAAGGAAAAAATTACCGGGAGGTTTTTTTATATGCGATTTGCACCCCAGAACCATAAAAAAAACGCCGCTGCGGATTATAACAGACAGGGCGCACTGCTTATGCCTTGCGGTGCCTACCGCCAGGCATCATATTATTTTCTTTCCGCCGTGGTCTGTGATCCCGACTATTGGCCGGCCTTTTTTAATCTGGGCAATTGCTGGGCACGGCTGGAGGAAAATGAGGCGGCTATCTGGGCCTACGAGCAGGCGGTGCGCAACTGTGATCACCATGCGCCGTTATTTTCCAATCTTGGAATTGTTTTATGCCGCCAGGGGGAAGCAAAACGCGCCCTGCCGTATCTGGAGCAGGCTCTGCGGTTAAACCCGGACAGCCCCAGTTGTGCCGCAGTTTTGGGTTATGTTTGCTTTCAATTGGAACAATGGGGCCTGGCCTGGCATTGGTACCGTCGTGCACTGCAGCTGGAGCCGGATAACGATTCCGTTAAGGACAGTCTGAAAGTGGTAAGTAAGAAAATATCAGTGGCGGCTCAGTAACTGTACCAGTCCTTCCTGATTCAGGCTGGCAGTGGTCCTGCCTATCTGCTCGCTGATCTTTCTGGTGCCTTTGCCCACCACAAACACAGTATTTTCATAAGCCTTATCAATATCTATGCGGCCACTCTTGCCAGTGATTAAAGTGGTTATGGCGCCGGCCTCAGAGCCCACTTCCCGGGCAAAAATGCGTTTGGTAGCCTGCACGGAGCCGCCGCGGAGCTTGCCCTGAACCTGGATTTCATCACCGGCTTCCAAAAGCGAATGAATACAGCCCTGTCCTTCTACGATGATACTGCCGGCGGAGCGGATTTTAGCGTTTAGAGTGTAGGATAAGTTAATATCGGCATGAATTTCCGTCATATCAGAAACACTGATTTTGTTTTGGTAGACGCGGGCGGCCAATGTTTGCAGGTCACTTAAATTGGTCCAGTGCTCCGGGTTCAGACTCTGTACAAGAGGTAATAGTTCTTCAGCACCGCTGGGAAGCGGTGTTTTTTTATTTTGCGGCAAAACTGCCTGCTGCAGGGTCTGCAGTGTCTTGGGGTATTCTTCAAAGCGCAGGGAAATTACGCGGGAGGCAATTTGGGCAAATGGCAGCTGCGACAACTGACCCCGTTCATCCAACTGCTCCAGTACTCCCGCCAGTTCGTACAGCTGCAGGGAGATCTGCTCCATAATAGGAGCAACCTGCTGCCAAAAGAGGCGTTCTGTGCCGGAAGTAATTTCACTTTTAATCACGTTGCCGGTAACCCTGATACTTTGACCTGCCTGCAGCATTGCGCCATTCACACTGCCCAGAATTTCGATATTGCCGGTGGCGGAAATGGATGTGCCTTCCATGACGTTACCGAAAACGGAGACATCTCCCTGAAAGACCAGGTGGCCCACTGAGGTGGTTACGTCACCGGGGTGAGTGTAGCTGGGCTGGACCTGCAGGCGGTACATCCTGCCGTCCCGTTCCAGGCGGGGGCGTCCGGTAATGGTGGCAACCACCGTATTGCCGTCTTCACTTAATTCGGTTCCCGATAAAGCACGCAGATAAAGAGTTGGTACGGGCGGCGGCTCCACAGTATTACCCAATACATCGGTGCCGGGAGTTCCGGGAGTGCCGGCAATGCGGGTCACAATGGGCTGGCCCGCTTCCACAGAGGGGATTTCCGATTTGCGCTGCAGGTCTTCACGGATGCCCAGGCAGACATCCTTGTCCAGCATGTGCTCCGGCACATGAAATTCCAGGCTATCTTCGCTGCCTGGTTGGGGCGGCTCACCTATGGCCAGTGTAACGGAGACGTCTCTGCTGGTTAAGGCAGTGTTTACAGCTTCCTTGTTTAGGCCAAAGCATACTCCCGCCGCTTTAATTTCACTGGTGATATCCTCTGCGGACACCTGGTCATCCGCCGCAATATAAAGTTCGGCCTGCATCTTATCTGCACTAATGGTAATTCTCGCCGCTGTCTGTTTGCTCATAGCTGCTAAACCTCCATTTACCCTTTACCTATCTTTCAATGCTACAATTCGTGCTTTATCTGCATTATCCTGCCAAATATGACAAACGGGGAAAAATACAGGTAATAAAGAGGAAATTTACCATCTCTGTCGAATGTTTAGCTAATTGACAACTGGTGGTGAGAACATGAAGGATGTACTGTCGCAAAATGAAATCGATTCTTTAATTCATGCCCTATCCACAGGGGAAATAGCAGAAGAAGAACCACAGACATCAGACACGCCGGTGCAGGTTTATGACTTCCGGCGCCCAAATAAGTTTTCCAAAGATCAGATGCGCACATTGCAAATTGTGCATGAAAATTTTGCCCGCATTCTGTCCAATTTTCTCACCGCGTATCTGCGCACCCCGGTACAGGTTACACTGGCGTCGGTTTCGCAGGTTACCTTTGAAGAGTTTATATTTTCTTTGCCTACCCCAACGCTGATGAGTATTTTTAAAGCGTCGGACAACATGGGCAGCGCCATGCTGGAAACAAACCCCCAGTTTGTTTTCCCCATCATTGATTTGCTTTTTGGCGGCGAAGGGAAAACGCCAAAACAAATCCGGGAATTGACGGAGATTGAGTTGACGGTGATGCGGCGTATAGTTAACAAGATTTTGGAGAACCTGCGCTACGCCTGGGAAGATATCAATGAATTATCGCCCCAGATTGAAAATATGGATACAAATCCACAGTTCAACCAGATGATTGCCTCTAATGAGACGGTGGCCCTTTTAACCCTGAGTACAAAAATCCGTGACTCTGAAGGTTTGATTAATGTCTGTTTTCCTTTCATAACGCTGGAGCCGGTTATTGCCAACCTTACCGCACAGCATTGGTTTTCCAATTCACAAATCTCCGGCGGAGTGCACAGCCGTATGCTGGAAACGGGGCTGGAGGACGTGGATGTGGAATTAACTGCGGTTTTGGGGTCCTCTACAGTGCAAATGGAGGATTTTCTGCAGTTTGAGGAAGGCGATGTTATTTTGTTGGACCAGCGGGTGGATTGCCCCATGACGTTATTGGTTGAAGAAAAGCCCATGTTTAAGATACAGGCCGGCGTTTCCAAAGGCCGCCGTGCCGTGCAGTTCCTTCATGCGGAAGGGGGCGAAGCCGAATGAGTGATTCCCTGTTATCCCAGGCGGAAATAGATGCGCTTTTGACCCAGGTTCCGTCGGAGACGGAAGAAACGCCGGTGGTTGAGGACTTGTCATTTCAGGCCAAAGAGATGCCCCAGCCCAAAAAAAATAAGCCCCGGGCCGCAAATGCCGGGATGCAGAGCCATCCTAATCTGGAGCGGATTTTGGATATTCCTTTGCGTGTTTCCGTTAGTTTGGGCAAGACGGAAAAGCCTATTTTGGATGTGGTATCACTGGCTCCCGGCGCCATTGTGGATTTTGACCGCAATGTGGGAGAACCGGTGGATATTACCCTAAACGGCAAATTAATCGCCCGCGGAGAAGTGGTGGTGGTGGGAGAGCATTTCGGTGTCCGCATTTCTCAGATTATCACCCCACAGCAAAGAATTGAAAATATGCTCTAAAACAGGCTTAACAGGCCTGTTTTTAACTGGTCTATGCCAATTCAGGAAGGAATATGTAAGTAGTTGTCGAAATAAGGTCGCAATAAGTTTACCAGCTTTAATAAGGAAGGCGGTTTAATGTGAAAAAGCTTACATCATTGCAGCTGGACGCACTGGCTGAAAACGGAAACATTGCCATGGGTGCGGCCGCCACCGCCCTGTCCAATCTGTTGGGGCACCGGGTAGAAATTACTACTCCCACACTTACATATACGTCCATGGGTAAAATCAGGGAGGCTTATCCCGTTCCCTGCGTTTTGGCCAGGGTGCGTTACAGCAAAGGCATTGAGGGCAGCAATATGTTTATCCTTTCCCGCTGTGATGCCGGGGTGATTGCCAACATGATGATGGGTGACGCGGATTTGCCCGTTCCTGAAGTTTTGGACGAGCTGTATCTTAGTGCCATCAGTGAGGCCATGAACCAGATGATGGGCTCTTCGGCCACGGCCATGTCTGAGATGCTGGGCCGCCTAGTTGATATTACCCCTCCGGACCTGACTTATGTGGAAGACCTGAGCACACAGGAAAAGCAGATCGGAGAATTTGCCTTAGACAGTGATGAAGTGATAAAGGTGTCCTTTGATTTAAGCATCGGTGATTATGTGAACAGTACCATGCTGCAGGTTCTGCCCTTAGAGTTTGCGGAGAATATGGTTGCCGAGTTGTTAGGTAGTTTCACCGACGGAACTGAGGAAAAAGTTGAAGAAGGGGTTAAGGAAGAAGCCATTTCTGCCGATGAAGGAGATACAATAGCGGAAATCGGCAATATTTCCATGGGTGCGGCAGCCACCGCGTTATCAACGCTTTTGGATAACCGGGTCAATATTACAACTCCCCGGATATCCATCACCACGCTGCGCCAGGTAAGGGAGCAGTACCCGCAGCCGTGTGTGGTGGTAAACGTTCGCTACCGAACCGGCCTTTCCGGAGAGAATGTCCTGATTATGGGGGAGCAGGATGCGGCGCTGATTGCCGCCGTCATGATGGGGGAGCCCACCGACGGCCCTTTGGGCGAGTTGGACGAGATTCGTCTCAGTGCCGTCAGTGAAGCCATGAACCAGATGATGGGTTCCTCATCCACCGCTTTGGCAGAAATGTTTTCCCGGGAAGTGGATATTACCCCGCCGGTGACCGAATACGGCAATCCTGCCGAAGAGGCGGATTTGACTGTAAATATTGATGACCCCATGGTACAGGTATCGTTTAGGATGGAGGTTGCCGACATCCTGGACAGCGACCTGATTCAGCTAATTCCGCTGAAGTTTGCCCGCGAAATGGCCGGAGTGCTCTTGGGAGCTTTTGCCGGCGAAGAGGAGAATCACGATTTTGCCCAAGAGACGGAGCCTGTGGTTGAACCCCTGCTGCCCAATGTGGAGGACGTGGAGCCGGTAATGTCCACAGAGCCCCAAGACTGGCTGCAGGAAAGCTCTCCGGAAAGTACGTTGCCGGAAGAACGCGGGCTGCAGCTGGATTTAATACGTGATATCCCTGTAGAGATAACCGGTCTGTTGGGGCGGCGTAAGCTGCCGCTGAAAGAATTAATGGCCGCCAAGGCCGGGTCGGTGGTGGAGCTTTCCTGTCCCGCCGATGCACCGGTGGATATACTGGCCAACGGCAAGCTGGTGGCCCGTGGGGAAGTGGTCCATTACAACGAACGGTTCGGCATTAAAATCACAGAGATAATGCAGGATTGGAAGAGAAACTGAGAACAAAGGAGGCCATTGCCTTGAACAGCCTGGTGAAGAAAAATGAAGAGCAGAGTCAGGAAGAGTTGCAGCTGGTGGCGTTTTTTCTGCAAGGGGAAGAATTTGCGGTGGATATTCAAAAAGTACGGGAAGTTTTAAAACTTACGCAGATTACCCCCTTACCGCAGTCGCTGGACTTTATTGAAGGGGTAATTAATCTAAGAGGGGAAGTCATACCCGTCATAGATTTGCGCAAGCGCTTCCGCATTGCCGGCGAGGCACAAGAGGAACAGACCCGTATTATCATTGTGGAAATAGATGAAAGCCTGGTAGGCCTTATAGTGGATTCGGTTACAGAAGTACTTCATCTTGCTGTGTCTGCTGTGGATGCACCGCCGCGGAGACTGGCCGGTACCCGCACTGAGTTTATCTCCGGCGTAGGCAAGTTAGATGACCGACTGATTATTATTCTGGACCTGGAGAAAATACTCTCCACCGATGAGCAGGTGGAACTGGAGCAGCTGCAGCCGGGACCGGTGTCGGAAGCACTGCTTGGCCAGTAGGGGGATTGGGATGCGCACAGGCATAAAGACAAAATTAACGTTGTTTACCACCCTGTACATACTTGCCGTGTTTGCTGTGATGTTTGCCATTGTTTTACATAGTGTAAATACCGAAGCAGTTTTACAGACCGAAGAAATGCGCAGCGCCCTGGCCGCACTGCTGCGTAATATGGCCTTGTTTGCCGTGGTGATTGTGGCCGTCAGTATTGTGGGCTATATGCAGTTATTGCAGCATGCCGTGGTCGGCCCGGTGAAGTCTGTGGTCAGCGGGCTGGAGACTGTCTCAACCGGTGATTTGACGGTTCGTATCGAAGAAAAGACAAATGACGAATTGGGAGCATTGGCTAAGGCATGTAACCGAGAATTTACCAACCTGGCCAAGGCCTTGAAGATAATCAAGGAAGCCTCAGAAAATCTGGCCGCTTCTGCGCAGGAAATTGCCGCATCCTCTGAAGAAATTGCTTCCGGCAATCAAAATCAGGCCAACGAAGTACAAAGCGCCGCCGCCATCATCACCGATGCCAGCGCTGCTATACAGCAGGTGGCGGGCAGCGCCATGAGCGCCGCCGGCACCGCTGCGGAAGCCACCGATTTGGCACAGAGCGGCGGACAGTCGGTGATGGAAGCGGTGGAAAGCATGCGTCAGATTCAGGAAACGGTGCAGGAGTTGGGCAAAAGCTCGCAGCAAATAGGAGAGATTATCAAGGTTATCGACGAAATTGCGGAACAAACCAATCTGTTGGCGTTAAACGCCGCCATCGAAGCGGCGCGGGCCGGTGAACACGGCAAAGGGTTTGCTGTGGTGGCCGACGAAGTGCGCAAGCTGGCGGAACGCTCCAGTGAGGCGACTCAGGAAATCGAGCAGCTTATTGTGGGGATTCAGGAAGGCACCACCGCGGCGGTGAGTGCGGTGGAACAGGGTTCGGTGGTGGCCGGCAGAGCCGGCGAGGCACTGGAGTCCATTATTCGCGGTTCCACGGAAGTGGCGGCCATGGTGGAGGACATCTCCCGTGCATCACAGACGCAACTGGATAATAACAAACAGGTTGTAACCTCCATTGACACTGTGTCTGCCATTACGCAGGAAACGGCCGCCGGAGCCCAGGAAACGGCGGCGGCTGCCCAGGAGTTGGCCGGGATGGCCGAAAAGATGCAGCGTTTAACGGAGCAATATAAGCTTGCTTAAGCCAGCGAGGTGAAACAATGGACACCAGTGAATACAGAGATATTTTTTTGGCGGAGGCTCAGGAATATCTGCAGGGCTTAAATACTGCACTTCTGGAGCTGGAACATAATCCCGATGAAGAAATCCTGCAGGAAATGTTCCGGGCGGCCCACAGCCTCAAAGGCATGTCGGCAACCATGGGTTTTCAACTGCTGGCCAACCTGACTCATCAAATGGAAAATGTGCTGGATCTGCTACGCCAGGGCCTTTTGCAGGTGGATCGGAATGTGGCCAACCTGCTATTTGAATCATTGGACTTATTGGAAACTCTTTTGGATAGTCTGGACGACCCGGAGGCGGGTATGGGGCAGGTCAATGCGCTGGTGGCAAAGCTGTGCAGCGTGTGTGATGCCCAGCCTGATGAGGACGCAGAAAGCGGACGGAGCTATGCTTCTGCGGAGATGGATCTGGATGAGTTTGAAAAGGAATTAATCCGGTCTGCGGAAAATGGGGAATGTGCCCGGCATATCCAGGTGGCGCTGGAGGCCACCTGTCTGCTAAAGTCGGTTCGGGCTTATATGGTCTTTAAAGCTCTGGAGAGGTTGGGCCATGTTGTTAAATCTGTCCCCTCGGCACAGGAATTGGAAGAGGAGCAGTTTGATAACAGCTTTGATATTGTTTTGCTGACTAAAACCGATGATGAAACAATCCGTGAGGAACTGAGCCAGATTGCCGAGGTGGAGCGGGTAACACTGCGGGAAGTTTCCCAGGAATCCGTGAGCAAGACTGACGAGGTGGCCAAAAGGCCGGAGGGTCAGGTTAAGGCAGAAGTGGCGGCTGGCGAAGAAGCAAACGGTGAAACTAAAAAAGTTGTGCGCCGATCTGCTGAAAAGACCATTCGTGTGGAGACGGAAAAACTGGATAAGCTGATTAACCTGGTGGGTGAGTTGGTTATCAACCGCACCAGGGTGGTGGAGCTAAGCAAATCAGAAGCCATGACCGAAATGGTCAGCTCCGTGGAGCAGCTGGACAGAATAACAACGGATCTGCAAAGTGCTGTTATGAAGCTGCGCATGGTTCCCATCAAGCAGGTGTTTGACCGTTTCCCCCGTATGGTGCGCGATTTAAGCCAGGAAAAAGGCAAAAAGGTCAACCTGCAGATTCAGGGGGAAGAAACGGAGCTGGACCGCTCCATCGTCAATCAAATCGGAGACCCCCTGGTCCATCTACTGCGTAATTCGGTGGATCACGGCATTGAGCCTCCCGGAGACAGGGTGGCCTCAGGTAAGCCGGAAGAAGGCACCGTATTGTTGGATGCCCGCCATGAAGGATCTTTTGTCCTGATTTCCGTCAGTGATGACGGTAAAGGCATTAACGCCGACGTGGTCAGGGAAAAAGCGGTGCAAAAAGGCTTAATAAGTTCTGCTGAAGCGCAGCGATTGTCCGATGAAGATGCGGCGCGGCTAGTATTCCGAAACGGGTTTTCCACCGCGGAACAGGTTACCGATATCTCAGGGCGCGGTGTGGGCATGGATGCGGTAAAAACAGTAATCGAAAGTATGAACGGTAATGTGGACATTAAAACAGAACCGGGCAGCGGCACAACTTTTTATGTCCGGTTGCCGCTGACTTTGGCAATTATTAAGGCGCTTTTGGTGGAATTGGCCGGCGAAACATATGCCATCCCCATTGAGTCCATTCGCGAAAACCTGTACGTGACCCCTGCGGACATCAAAACCATTCAGGGTGAAAATGTTATTAACCTGCGTGATGAAGTGCTGCCTCTGATTCATCTGGATGAGGCGCTGGGCATGCAGGCCACACATAACCATGATGAGCTTTCGGTGGTGGTTGTGGAGGCCGGAAGCCGGAAGGCCGGCCTGGTGGTGGACGTTCTGCTGGGACAGCAGGAGATTGTTATTAAGTCTCTGAGCAAAGTGGTGGAAGGTATACCCGGCGTGGCCGGAGCCACTGTGTTGGGCAACGGAAAAGTGGCCTTAATCCTGGATGTTTCCAATCTTATTTAATACTTGTTACTAACGGCAGCAGCCGTGAGATAAATTTTTCGCTTTCGGGAGATGACTTGAAGAGAAGGAGGAAAAGCGGTGGGAAGACAGGTTTTAATCACAGATGACACAGCTTTTATGCGCATGACTTTGCGCAACATTTTGGAGAAGAATGGGTATGAGGTGGTTGGTGAGGCAGAAGACGGACAGGTTTCCGTAGATAAATATAAGGAACTTCGCCCCGACCTGGTTACCATGGACATTACCATGCCCAATATGGACGGCATCACAGCCATTAAGAAAATTATGGAGACCGACCCTGGGGCAAAAATTGTGGTGTGCAGTGCCATGGGTCAGAAAGCGCTGGTAATTGAAGCATTAAATGCCGGTGCCCGGGACTTTATTGTTAAACCTTTTCAGGCAGACAGGATTATTAACGCCGTACAAAAAGTAATCGGTTAAGGTAAAAGGAGAGAAAATATGCCTGAGCTGAACCAAGACTTTAAGCTGGATATTTTAAAGGAAGTTGGTAATATCGGGGCCGGGAATGCCACCACATCCCTGTCTCAGCTTTTAAACTATCAGCGGGTCGATATGTATGTTCCTGAGGTGGATCTGTGTCCGCTGGATGAAATTCCGGATCTTTTGGGAGGCGCGGAGAAACCGGTACAGGGAGTGTTTATTAAAGCTCCCGGTGACATCTCGTTTTACACCGTGTTTTTAATGGGTGAGGAGAGTGCCCAGTCTCTGGTAACCAATCTTACAGGCCGTGAACATTCTTTGGATGGTGAGATGGGGCGTTCTGTGCTGCTTGAGGTCGGTAATATTGTTACCGCAGCATATCTTAATGCGCTGTCCTATATGACCGACCTGACGTTTTTGCCCGAACCGCCACAGTTGGCGGTGGATATGGCCGGCGCCATTCTGGGAACGGTACTTGCCGAGGCCAATGTGGCCGAGGACTATATTTTGGTGTTGAAGACGGCATTTTCCACCGACTCGGGAGATATTGACGGCAACTTTCTGATTATCCCCGATATTGACGCTCTGGACACGGTGGTTAAATTGTTAATTGACGGAGTTGCTAAATGAACACGCAGAGTATCCGGGTAAAAATTGCAGACTACGCCGCTCTCAAGGAAGAGGGGATGTTAATTACGGTGGGGCTTGGTTCCTGTGTAGGGGTAGCTCTCTATGATTCTTCTGCCAAAGTAGCGGGGCTGGCCCATATTTTGCTCTCGGACAGTTCTTTATTTAAAAACCAGTCCAATCCGGGCAAGTTTGCCGATACGGCGCTACCTCTGCTGCTTGAGGATATGGCAAGATTCGGCGCCAGGCCAAACCGTATAAAAGCCAAAATTGCTGGCGGAAGCCAGCTTTTCTCCTTTGAAAATAAGACGCTTTCCGTGGGCGAAAAAAACATCGCCTCTGTCCGGTCCGTGTTGGCCGGGCTGCGCGTACCCATCACCAGCGAAGACGTAGGCGGCAGTGTGGGCAGAACAATGAAAGTGATGGCTGCCGACGGGACGGTGCTGGTCTCCACCGTCGGCAACGGTGAAAGAGAGCTTTAGGCGCAGTATCAGACTCAATAGATTAATAATCTGGAGGTTTATATGGAGCCCGTTAAGGTTCTGGTGGTAGATGATTCGGCGCTGATGCGCCGCATTGTTAAGGATATATTTAATGCAGACCCCCGTTTTAAGGTAGTAGCCATCGCCCGGGACGGTGTGGACGCGCTGGAAAAAATCATTAAATTCCAGCCGGGTCTGGTTACACTGGATGTGGAAATGCCCCGTTTAAACGGATTGGCGACTTTAAAAGAGATTGTGCGCCGTTTTGATGTTCCTGTTATTATGCTCTCCAGTCTGACACAGCAGGGCAGCCAGGTAACGGTTGAAGCGCTTTCCATCGGGGCGGTTGATTTTATCACCAAACCTGAATTGCATCATGGTAACGTCAAGGAAACTCTAAAAGAGCAGCTTCTGACAAAGGCAGCGGTGGCCGCCCAGGTTAAAGTGCAGTCCGGGCCGGTCCCTGTGCTCCCTCCAAAGCTTGTGCCGCAGAAACCGGCGGTGCGCAGCGCGGCAAAAGTGGTGGCCATTGGTGCCTCTACCGGAGGGCCGCGGGCTTTGGAAGCAGTACTACTCTCCCTTCCGCAGAACCTGCCGGCGGCGGTGCTGGTGACACAGCATATGCCGCCTAAATTTACCAAAGCCCTGGCCGATAGGCTGAACAAAGCGGCGGCAATCCGCATTAAAGAAGCAGAAGAGGGAGAGCCCATATTAGCCGGTGTGGCATATATAGCCCCGGGCAACTTCCACCTGGAGGTGGCTTCGGACCATACGGTGCGCCTGACCCAGGACCCCCCGGTACAGCATGTACGCCCGTCAGCCACAGTGATGATGCTTTCTGCCGCCTCCGTATACGGCAAACAGATGGTGGGAGTGATTCTGACCGGTATGGGCAAAGACGGAGCCGACGGCATGGTGGAAATCAAGCGTCAGGGCGGCAGTGTGTTGGCCCAGGACGAGGCCACTTCGGCAATCTTTAGCATGCCCAGAGCCGCTATTCAGGCCGGTGCGGCAGATCAGGTTCTGCCCCTGGAAAAAATAGCGGCGGCCATTACATCATTGTGCGGGAGGTAAGGAAGATGGCTCTGGCCCTGGATTATGAAGGATTCAAACATAAAATAAAAGCCAAAATCGGCTTGGATCTCAGCCATTATAAAGAACAGCAGATGCGGCGGAGGATTCACCAGTTGATGCAGCGCTACAAGGCAGCGGATTATGATACATTTATGCGGATGCTAAACGACGATGGGGACATCCTGCGGCATTTTACCGATTATCTGACCATTAATACGTCACAGTTTTTCCGCGATCCCGTCATTTACCGGGCATTGGAGATGCAGCTGCTGCCCGAGCTGCTTCAAGGTGGCAAACCCCTTAAGGTATGGAGCGCAGGCTGTTCGGTGGGCGCTGAACCCTATTCCCTGGCCATGCTGCTCTCCGAACAGGATCCCGGATGCAGTTGGCGTGTCCTTGCCACCGATTTTGATGTAAATATCCTGGCCAAAGCAAAGGAAGGCAAATACCCGGATAATCTGCTTACGCATGTGCCGGAACGTTTTCGTAAACGCTATTTTAATGAACGGGACGGGTTATTTTTCCTGGACAGTCAAATCAAAAACCGTGTCCAGTTTCGGCGGCAAAACCTGTTAACCGACCGTTACGAGATCGGCTGCAATTTGATTCTTTGCCGCAATGTTTTTATCTATTTCACAGTGGAAACCCAGGAGAACCTCATTGACCGTTTTACTCAGGGCCTTCAGGCCGGCGGCTTCTTTATCATCGGCTGTTCGGAAATGATTACCAACCCGGCACGTTTTGGCTTGCAAAAAGTAAAGCCGGCCATTTACCGTAAAGTAAAATAAAAAATTGCCAGGCAGGAATGAGGCCGGCAGTGTCGAATAGAAGACAAACAGTGCCTGAAAGGGGGATTTGCGTGAAAGTTAAGCAGATTTCGGTATTTCTGGAAAATAAATCAGGACGCCTGGCGGAAGTTACCCGGGCCCTAGGTGACAATGACATTAACATCCGTGCTTTGTCTATTGCGGATACCACTGATTTTGGCATCCTGCGTCTCATAGTCAATAAGCCGGAGGAAGCCAACCAGGTTCTGCGTGATGAAGGATTTATGGTTAGTGAAACGGAAGTGATTGCGGTGGATGTGCCGGACAGACCCGGTGGGCTGGCCGATGTACTGGACACCCTGGGCAAGGTAAATGTCAATATTGAGTATCTCTACGCATTTATCGGGCAAACATCACAGGATGCGCTGGTAGTTTTCCGGGTGGAAGACTGCGACGCTGCGATGAAAGCCCTAAAGGAAAAGAATATACGGGTACTTGACGGTAGCGAGGTATATGCTCTGTAAGAGCAGCAGGTAGGAACATGTAGTTGTAGGCAGGTAGTGCGGTAGGTGATGGAGTAGTGCGGCACCGCATATTTTCTTGCGGTGCTTTTTTTTACGGAGCAAATTGAGACGCCGGGGACGGTTCCCAAAGTCTCACAAAGTAATGCAAACCAGGGACGGTTCTGTTTTTGCATTGGATGAAGGGGTTGAGTTAAAATGGTCTGGGATGCGGCCAAAGAAATGATGGACAAAGAAGAACTGCGGCGGGAGCAATTGCCTCTTTTGCAGCAGACAATCAGAAATGTATATGAAAATGTGCCGTTTTACCGGGAGCTTTTTGACAGAGAGGGAGTTCATCCCGATGATTTGCAGACACTGGAAGACGTGCAAAAGTTTCCGTTTACCACCAAAGATGCGCTGCGGGACAATTATCCGTACGGGTTGTTTGCGCGGCCAATGAAAGATATTGTGCGTCTGCATGCTTCCTCCGGTACCACCGGTAAACCCATTGTGGTTGGTTATACCCAAAACGATATCGATATGTGGTCAAACCTGATAGCCCGGCTGGCCACCATGGCCGGTGTAAGCCAGGATGATGTGGCCCAGATTTGTTTTTCCTACGGTCTGTTTACCGGCGGCTTCGGTCTCCATTACGGACTGGAAAAGGCGGGAGCCACAGTGGTGCCCGCTTCGGTGGGAAACACCGAAAAGCAGATTATGCTCATTCAGGATTTTGACGTTAACGTGCTGGTTTGCACGCCTACCTATGCGCTGTACCTTTCAGAGGTGGCCAACGACATGGGCCTGGATCCCAGAAAGCTTTCGCTGCGGGTAGGGATGTTTGGCGGCGAACCCTGGACGGAAAATATGCGCACCCAGATTGAGGAGCGTTTGGGTATTGTGGCCACCGATAACTACGGGCTCAGTGAAATTGTGGGGCCCGGAGTGGCCGGGGAGTGCCAGTCGCGGGCCGGTCTGCACATCAATGAAGACCATTTCCTGGTGGAGGTAATTGACCCGGAAACAGGAGAGGTGCTGCCCGACGGTGAAGAAGGGGAGTTGGTGTTTACTTCCCTGACCAAGGAAGCATTCCCCATCATTCGCTACCGCACCAAAGACATTTCTGTGCTGAACCGTGATGCCTGCTCCTGCGGGCGCACCGGCGCCAGGATGCGCAAAGTAACGGGTCGCACTGATGATATGCTGATTATTGGCGGGGTCAATGTTTTCCCGTCTCAGATAGAAAGTGTGTTGATGGAAATTCCGGAGGTTGCCCCCCACTATTTGATTGTGGTGGATAAAAAGAAGGCGTTTCTGGATGATCTGGAAGTTCATGTGGAGTTGAACCGGGAGAAGTTTACCGGCTCATTCCGTGACCTGGAAGCGGTGGAGAAAAAAATCAGCCGCAAGCTGGCCAATGTTTTAACGGTAAGTCCCCGTGTAAAACTGGTGGAGCCCAAATCCCTGGAACGCAGTACGGGCAAAGCCAAACGGGTTATAGATAAAAGGAAAACAGTTTAGGGAGGAAGTTGGACAGGATGAAAAAGACACTGATGAGCGGCAACGAAGCCATTGCCCGTGGTGCCTATGAGGCCGGGGTACATTTTGCTGCCGCATACCCGGGCACACCCAGCACGGAGATCCTGGAGAATGTGGCCCGGTACGACGAAATTGACGCCCAATGGTCCGGTAATGAAAAAGTGGCCCTGGAAGTAGGTATCGGTGCATCTATCGCCGGTTCCCGCGTTTTGGTGGCCATGAAACACGTAGGAGTGAACGTGGCGGCGGACCCGCTAATGACCTTTTCCTATACCGGTGTAAACGGCGGCCTGGTACTGGTAGCCGCAGATGACCCCGGTATGCACAGTTCACAGAACGAACAGGACAGCCGTCATTATGCCAGGCTGGCCAAAGTGCCCATGCTGGAGCCTTCCGACAGCCAGGAAGCAAAAGACATGGTTGCCATTGCCCTGGATATCAGCGAAGAGTTCGATACTCCGGTGATGCTGAAGTCCTCCACCCGCATTTCCCACGCCCAGACACTGGTGGAGCAGGGTGAGCGGACAGCGGTTGCAGTACGTCCGTATAAAAAGGATTTAAAAAAGAATGTGATGATTCCCGCCTACGCCCGGTTGCGTCATGTGGTGGTGGAAGAGCGGATGGATCTTTTGCGCAAATATGTGGAACAGTCTCCTCTAAACCGCATTGAATGGCGAGACAAAAAGATTGGTGTGATTTGTGCCGGTATCTGCTACCAGTATGTACGGGAAGCACTGCCGGAAGCCTCGGTGCTGAAGCTGGGCATTAATTTCCCGCTTCCCGAGAAAAAGCTGGAGGAATTCGCCTCCGGCGTGGACCAGCTGTATGTGGTGGAAGAGCTTGATCCTTTCATGGAAGAGCAGATTAAAGCCATGGGTATCAAAGTCCGCGGCAAGGAAGATTTCCCGGTAATCGGTGAGATTTTCCCCAACATGATTGCCGATAAAATCCTGGGCAAACCCCACACCGAGCCGCTGGAAGTAGCAGGCTATTGTGACGAGCCCATTCCCATGCGCCCGCCCGTTTTGTGTCCCGGCTGCACCCATCGCAGTGTTTTCTATATGTTAAAGAAACTGAAGATGGTGGTCAGCGGCGACATCGGCTGTTATACTCTGGGAAGTTTAGCGCCCTTAGAAGCCATGGATACCTGTGTCTGCATGGGCGCCAGCGTTTCAGCAGGCCTGGGTTTTGAAAAAGGAAATGCAGATTTAAAGGGTAAAGTGGTGGCGGTAATCGGTGACTCCACCTTCTTCCACTCCGGCATGACCGGACTGGCCGATGTGGTTTATAACCGCGGCACCACCCTGACCATGATTCTGGATAACCGCATCACCGCCATGACCGGCCACCAGCATCATCCGGGAACCGGATCCACCTTAAAAGGGGACCCCACATTAGCCCTGGATATCAGCGCTATTTGCAAAGCCCTTGGAGTGGAGCGGATACGTGAGGCAGATCCCTTTAACCTTAAGGAACTGGAAGCGGTTATTAAGGAAGAAGCGGCGGCAGATGAGCCGTCTGTCATTATTGTCCGCCGCATGTGTACTCTGCAGGACAAGAGCCCCAAAGACCTCTATGAAATCGACAAAGATAAATGCGTAACCTGCGGCCGCTGTATGAAACTGGGCTGCCCCGCCATTTCACAACACGGTGAAATTTATTCCGTGGACAGCTCCCTTTGTGTAGGCTGCGCCGTATGTGTCCAGGTATGTAAATCTGATGCCATTGTAAAGGCAGGTGGCGACAATGCCTAAAACAACCAGTATTCTGATGGGCGGCGTGGGCGGCCAGGGAATTATTCTGGCCAGTAAGATTCTGGCCCATGTGATTCAGGCCCACGGCTTAGACCTGAAAATTTCTGAAATCCACGGCATGGCCCAGCGTGGCGGCAGTGTACTGACCCACATGCGCTACGGTGAGGAAGTGCACTCTCCGTTGATTGAGGCGGGACAGGCCGACTATATCGTAGCTTCGGAAAAGCTGGAATCCTGGCGCTGGCTGCCGTTTTTACGGCCCGGCGGCACCCTGGTGATGAACACTCAGGAGATTAAACCGGTGCCGGTAATTATCGGTGCTCAAAAATACCCGCAAACCATTATGGAAAAAATGGAAGCGCTCTCCGGCCAAGAGAAAATCTATGCCATGGACGCGCTGGAAGCGGCCCGCGCCTGCGGGCAGCCCAAAGCATCCAACGTGGTGCTGGTGGGTGTGTTGGCCCGTTCCCTGGAGTTTCCGCTGGAAAGCTTCCTGGAAGCTTTGGAAGCTGTGGTTCCGGCACGCTTTTTGGAGACCAACAAAAAAGCGTTCATGTCCGGTTATGAGCACTTTTCCTCCTAAACAAAAAATGGAAAAAATAAATTCAAAAAATTATAAAAATAAGCTTGCGTAACGGCTTGCCGTCTGCTATAATTACATTCAAGTTTTACTTTTTTCAAAGCACGGATTTTGCAGACAATTCATATTGTAAAGAAAGCGAAGATGGGGAAGAAGCCAGGATCGACCGACAGAGAGGGAGCCATGAGTTGAGAGGTTCCTCGGTATCGTGAAAGGTAGGCCGCCCCGGAGCTGCCCGCTGAATCTTAGTAAGCGGCGCCGGCACTGCCGTTATCCAGAAAGCTGATGCTTGAGTGACCGATTTTTTAATCGGTAATCAGAGTGGTACCACGGGTATATCTCCCGTCTCTGCAGATTTGCAGAGACGGGAGTTTTTGTTTTATCTATTACTTTACTAACTTATTTTTCTTAACCTGACGGAGGTGCAGCACAATGGTATTTGATCACTTATACGCTGATCGCGCCAAATTAATGAAAACATCGGAAATTCGGGAGTTTTTTAAACTGACGGAACAGCCGGATGTAATGTCTTTTGCAGGCGGATTTCCCAGTGCCGAATTTTTCCCCATGGATAAAGTAAACGAAGTAATGCAGGATTTAATCCGCGAAGAGGGTAAATGTGCCCTGCAGTACGGACCCACCGAAGGCAACCAGGAACTGCGTGAATATCTGGCCCAGAAAATGACCCGCGAAGGCATTAAAGCCGATGTAGACCACATTCTGATCACCAACGGTTCCCAGCAGGGAATGGATTTGTTAAGCAAAGTCTTTCTCAACCCCGGTGATTTGGTGCTGGTTGAGGAGCCGGGCTACGTGGGCGGCCTGGGCGCCATCTACAATTATCAGGGCGACCGCCACTCTATTCCGCTGGACGAGGATGGTTTTAGCTTAGACGTTCTAACCAGCCGGCTGGTAAAATGAAAATGGAAGGGCACTCACCGGAGTTTGGTCCCTATAG
>NZ_ACJM01000015.1 GCF_000174415.1 Dethiobacter alkaliphilus AHT 1 | reverse complement strand
GTTTCCCCCCGGGCCGGGGGTAAAATATCAAACCAAATGCCCGCCCGGCGCCACCAGGAGACCCTGGACCCCCTGGCACCATCACACCCATTTTCCCACCCCGTTCATATACCGCCCCATCCCACCCAGCCTTTCCCAGGCAAATTCCATCAAATGGGGATATTCATTCATCGGGGGCGTAAAGTGAAAACAAAGCCCTCCCTGCCCAGGGGTGCAAAAGGGAAGGCCATCTTGGTTACCCATGGGCGGACACGGTTGGCCACCCACCACAATATTATCGCCCACGGGCCAAGACGTTTCATGGCAGCTATTTCTTTGCGCCGCCGCATCACCGCTCTCCGAAAAAAGATTGCTGTAATAAAGCAGTTCTTTGCCGGGAAAAAGGTAAACATCCTCATCTTTAAAAACCGAGAGCATATCTTCATATATTCTGCCGGCATGGGTTTGATCCGGGGTTACAATTAATACCGGCCTGTCTGTATGGAGCCTCAGTGCCGCCATCAGCATGGTGCGGGCGCTTTCATCGAGTCCGTAGACAAGCTGGTAGCGGCTTTTAACCTTTAATCCCTCCAGCAGGGGTTGCAGTGAGGGCAAGGCCAGCAGCTCTGCAGCAACTTCTCTAAGCATGAAAAATACCTCCGTTTACGTTCAGACAACAAGAAAGACGCGCTACTCGACTTCCTTAGCGCGTGCCTTGCAGTGCTGGTTACCGCTGCAGCTTTGCTAGCTGCAAAGCGTTATAGTTCCTACCAGCACCAGAAAGGCGCGCCCATTCGATTTCCTCAGCGCGTGCCTTTCAGTGCTGGTTACCACTGCAGCTTTGCTAATTGCAAAGCGTTATAGTTCCTACCAGCACAAAAAGCAGGCCTTGTTTTGTAAGCAAGGCCTTGGCGTTCTCTAACCGGTTATCAGTGAAGCTCCGGTCTTTGTAAATAAACAATGCCACTTTCATCCTCCGGGTCTAGTGTTTCCAGGCAGTCTTCACACAATAGGTGAAGGACCAAGTTTCCTTCCCGGTCAATCTCTATTATATCGTCTCCTGCCTGTGCCGTCAACGCAGCCACTCGCGGGTTATCTGCACTGGCGGCAACCCTCGCCAGCCGAACGCCGCATTCTCTGCAAACCCAGGTAATAAGCATCGGGACTCACCTCTTCACCGAACGGAAGAGCATAACTGCATTCCAGACTGCATGGCCCAAAAAGGCAGCCACAATGCCTGCACCCAGATTGCCTGTACTCCGGGCAACCGCCACCGTCAGTAAACCAAAAATGCTGTGTGCCAAAAGCGCCGAAACTGCTGCGGGCAGTCCCCGCCTGCGGCCGCGCCAGTCCAGGATGGCTTCGGTGAGGCCAAACACCACATGGGTATAAAGGATACTGGCCCCAAGCATTTGGGCGGCCATTGTTTTTGCCACTTCCTCCAACAGGGGCACCGGGCCCAACAACACCACATCGCGCCAAACGCGATAAACAAAACGGTTGGCGGCAAATGCGGCGGCGGAGGCTAGCAGGCCTGCTACAATCCAGTTCATCATAAACTCCCGTTCATTTATAACGGATAGTATGAAGCAGAATGAGCCCACTTATACCTTTTAAGGAAGAACAGGATAGGAACCCAGAAGCTTTAGCACTACCGCTTCCTTTGCTGCCTGCCGCAGCGCCTTTTTAACATTTATATCATCAGGGGTTCCATCCAAATCAACGAAGAAAATATAGTCCCCCAACTGTTTTCTGGCAGGCCGCGATTCAATCCTGGTTAAATTAACGCCATGGTCGGCAAAGGCCTGCAGCACCCTAAACAGGCTGCCCGCAGCATTTGTCACAGAAAAAACCAGGGAAGCTTTTTGCGGCAAAGCAGGTACCGGGGTTTCTTTTCCCAACACAATGAAACGGGTCCGGTTCTCGCTGTCCTGAATATTTTCTGCCAAAATATGCAGCCCATAACGCTTGGCAGCCCGTTTGCTGGCTATGGCCGCTCCGCTTTGTTCACGAGCCACCTGCGCCGCCGCCTCTGCAGTGCTCAGCGCCGGAACCAGCCGGGCCTGGGGCAGCCTTTGCCGCAAAAAGTCGCGGCACTGGGCCAGCGCCTGGGGGTGGGAGTAGACCTGGCTTATTTGCCCCATTTCTTTGTGGGGACAGAGTAAATTATGCTCAATATCCAAAACCAGCTCAGCCTGGATGGAGAGCTCCAGGCTAGTCATCAGCACATCAAGGGTGGCGTGCACCGAGCCTTCCAAAGAATTTTCCAAGGGAACCACCGCATATTTTACCGCATCATCCTCTGCTCTGCCGGCACAATCGGCCACCGTTGCACACGGTTCCAATTCTGCCTCCAGAGATGCTTTGTTGGCAAAACACTCCGCCGCTTCCTCTGAAAATGTCCCCGCCGGTCCCAGATAGGCAATTTTTATACTCATGTATTATCACTCCCATGCCCATAATGTTATTATTTCTTGCTAAAATACAAAAAACCCGTCCCTGAAAAGGGACGGGGTCTATTCCGTGGTACCACCCAATTTGACGCCCAAAAGCGTCCACTTCTACAGGTGCGGGAGTAATAACTCCGATACCTGCCCCTTTAGATAACGGGCGGGATCCCCGGCTCGGCCTACTGAGATTTTCAGCCTGCGGCTCCGGAGGGAACTTCAGACAAACCGTATCCGGGGCCGCTCTCAGTCGGTGGCGTCCCCTTCCTGTAAGATCGTGTATGCCTTACTTTTCTCCTTCAACGCCATTCACTTTTGTATACTGGTAGGAAATTAACGCTTCGCAGTTAGCGAAGCGGCAAAGGTAACCAGTATTGAAAAGCACGCCGTTAAAGGAACTGAATAAGCGTGCCTTTCTTATTAAAGCTTAATCTAGCATACTTTCCCCTTCTTGTAAAGGGTTATTTTTTATCGTAACGTTACAGCGGTTCATGGCGGCATTGATGCCTTCTTTCACAAAGAGGGTGGCGGCACGAATAGCCATATCCAGCACATCCTCCAGCATTGCTTCCTCTTGCGGGGAAAACTCCTGCAGTACATAATCCACCACGGCAATTTCCTCAGAACGTCCGATACCGATGCGCATCCGGGGAAAATCCTTGGTTTGCAGGTGATAGGTGATGGACTTGAGGCCGTTATGGCCGCCTGTGCCGCCCTGAGGGCGCAGGCGCAAAGTTCCCGGAGGCAAATCAAGGTCATCGTAAACCACCAACAGATCCTGAGGAGAAGCGCCAAAAGCTTTACACAAAGCGGCGGCGGCCAACCCACTGTTATTCATATAAGTCATGGGCTTGGCCAGAACCACTTCCTGTCCGCCCAGCGACCCTTTGCCCCAAAAAGCGTGCTGACCCATTTTATAAAGCGGGATCTTCGCAGCGGTGCTGATACGATCCACCGTGCGAAATCCCGCGTTATGGCGTGTAGTCAAATACTTTGGACCCGGATTGCCAAGACCGAGTATAATCTTCATTGTTTACTCAGCAGCTTCCTGGTCTGCGCCATCAGGAGCAGCTTCGGTAGCTTCAGCGCCCTCTTCACCCTCTTCTGCTGCCTCTTCAGCCATTCTGGGAGCGGCAACGGAAACAACAGCCTCGTCTGCTTCGTTGAGCAATTCGGCGCTGGCAGGTACGGTCAGGTCACCTACCGTCAGAGTTTCGCCAACGGACAGATTGCTGATATCCAACTCAATGCTCTCAGGGATTTCAGTGGGCAGGCACTTCAGAGAAACTTCACGCAGCAATGGTTGCAGCGTACCGCCTTCTTTTACGCCGACGGCATCCCCTGTGAAGATAACGGGCACCTGAACTTCCAGCTTGTCCTTAAGTGAAATACGCAGAAAGTCCACGTGGGTAAAGCGATCCTGGATAAAGATGTCCTCCACCAGTTCCTTAATAATAACCGTTTCTTTGTTCCCCTCCACTGCCAAATCCACCAGTGAGTTGGTGCCGGCGGCAGACTGCAAAATAGAAATAATATCTTTGCTGTCCACAGCAATGGCTACGGCATCATCTTTCTGACCGTAGACAATCCCGGGAACCATACCGGAGTTGCGCAGCTCTTTGAGCTGGCTTTTGGTGACTTTTTCCCTGGGAACTGCCTGGACTTGTACACGTTCCATGGTGTGTATCCTCCTTCTCCTTTTTTCCTTGGTATTATACCCCACACTTACCGTTTGAGTCAAATTCTGCAATGTTTAATCAAACAGTTTGGAAACGGAAAGCTCTTCATGAATGCGAATAATGGCATCTCCGATTAACGGCGCCACCGATAGCACCTGCAGCTTGTCCAGCTTCTTGTCTGCCACCGGAATGGTATTGGTAACCACAATTTCTTTAATGGGCGCAGCATCAAGCCGCTCCAGAGCCGGACCGGAAAGAATGGGATGAGTACAGCAGGCGTACACTTCTTTGGCTCCCTGTTCCAGAAGGGCGCTGGCCCCCAGTGAAATGGTACCCGCCGTATCGATAATATCATCAATCATCAGGGCAGTCTTACCTTTTACCTTACCGATAATGTTCATTACTTCCGCCACATTGGGCTCAGGGCGGCGCTTATCAATGATGGCGATGGGCAACTGCAGCCGTTCCGCCAACTCTCGGGCCCGTGTCACCCCACCCATGTCAGGGGAAACAACCACAGCATTTTCAAATTCCTTCTCCTGAAAATACTTGGCCAAAATAGGAAGGCTCTTTAAGTGGTCCACCGGGATGTTAAAAAAGCCCTGAATCTGCCCGGCATGCAAATCCATAGTAATTACCCGGTCTGCACCTGCTGTGGTAATCAAATCCGCCACCAGCTTGGCTGTAATGGGATCCCGGGCGCGGGTTTTTCTGTCCTGCCGCGCATAGCCGTAATACGGCAGCACCGAATTAACACTTTTGGCAGACGCCCTTTTCAGCGCGTCCATCATAATTAATAGTTCCATTAAATTTTCATTGGCCGGACACGATGTGGGCTGGACGATAAAGACATCGGCACCGCGGACACTTTCACCCAGATAAATACTAAGTTCTCCGTCACTGAAACGCTTCACTTCCGCTTGTCCCATGGGTACGCCCACGTGCTCCGCAATTGCTTCCGTCAGCTGCATATTTGCCGTACCGCTGAATATTTGCAGTTTACGCCCTCGATACACTTTTAGAAACCCTCCCGCCTCTTTGCTTATAAGAAAGCTGGCTTTACACCTTACATTTTCACAAAAATATTTTTCTACCGGTCTAAAAAATTAATCTTCGCCCTATCAAGTCGGTTCTCCTGCCTGAGTCGTCAGGATTCGTCTTTTTTCTCCGAACGGATAAAGCGTCCGGCCAGACCTTCCTTATTGACCTGTTTAGGCCGGGCCAAAGACAGGGACCCGTCGGGAACATCTTTGGTTATAGTGGATCCGGCGGCCACAAACGCTCCTTTGCCGATGGATACCGGTGCCACCAAATTACTGTTGCAGCCGATAAAGGCCCGCGGGCCAATCTCTGTAACGTGTTTGTTTTTTCCATCATAGTTAACCACAATGGTACCGGCACCAAGATTTACACCCTGGCCAACCCGGGCATCGCCCACATACGAAAGATGGGGCACTTTGCTTTGGGAACCGATATCCGACTTTTTAATTTCCACAAAATCTCCCACTTTTACGCCGGAACGCAGCACCGTTTCCGGCCGCAGGTGGGCAAAGGGACCCACCGTCACATTGTCCTCCAGCACAGACCGGTTAAGGACGGAATGCCTGACGGTGACACAACTGCCAATCTGACATTCTGTAATTTCCGTGCCGGGACCGATGACACACCGGGCGCCGATTTCTGTGGCCCCTTTCAGATATGTATTGGGCAAAAGCTCCGTATCTTCGCCCACACGGACATCCACATCCACATACGTGGTGGCCGGGTCATGAATGGTGACCCCACCGGCCATCAGTTCACCGTTAATTCTCTCCCGCAGCAGCTTTGCCGCCTCTGCCAGCTGGGAGCGGTCATTTACGCCAAGAGCCATTCGATAATCTTCAAGACAATATGACCCCACTTTCAGGCCTCTACTTATTAACAAAGCAATGCAGTCTGTCAGGTAGTATTCGCCCTGTGCATTGTCATTATCCAAATCTCCCAGGGAATCAAGCAGAGCCTCGGCCTGGAATAGATAAGTACCGGTATTAATTTCACGCACAGTGCGCTCCCCTTCTGTGGCGTCCTTTTCCTCCACAATCTTAACCACATCGCCTGCTTCGGTGCGGATTATCCGGCCATAACCGTAAGCATCGGGGACCACCGCGGTAAGCACCGTGGCCGCCACACCGGACTGTTTGTGTGCCAGAAGCATCTTTTCCATAACCTCCGCCGACAATAGCGGGGTATCGCCACAGAGAATAAAAACATCGCCTGCCCGGGGTATTTGCTGCTCTGCCTGCATCACCGCATGACCGGTGCCTAGCTGCTGATGTTGATAAGCATACTGTACCTTATCCCCGAAGGCTTCCTTTACTTGCTGGGCCCCATGCCCCACCACCACAATCTTTTGTTGACTTGCTTTTTCCACCGCTGCCAGCACATGGCCTAAAAGCGACCGGCCGCAAATCCGGTGCAAAACCTTCGGTGTCTGCGACTTCATCCTCTTTCCTTCACCCGCCGCCAAAACCACCGTCGTAACTTTCTCCATGTTGAACCTCCCGCTTAATTAAACATATTGTAACCAGCTACTGTAATCATACTGTATTTTTTGCTAAAAGACAAAAAAAAGGAGCTATCGCTCCGCGATTAAGCTCCCACTAACTCTTTTTCTAATTCATTGCTGTAAGCAAACAGTACTGCGGATTGGATAATCTCCCGCGTCTCAGAAGTAATCGGGTGGGCAATATCCTTGAACTCGCCGTCGGGTGTCCTTTTGCTGGGCATTGCGACGAAAAGCCCGTTATTGCCTTCGATTACGCGGACGTCATGAACAACAAACTGATTCTCCAGAGTAATAGATACGATTGCTTTCATCTTACCTTCATTATTCATCTTACGAATTCTGACGTCGGTAACCCTCATGATACTCACCGCCTTTCTGCCACACATCTGCCAAAAGCCTGACAAAAAACCGACACACTTTTGATACTTGTGATGTTCTACACAAAGGAATGAATTCCTTCTTTTAACTGGGAATTTTTTAACAAAGTCCATAATTATTTTAATTTATAGCATTCTCTGTGCCAATTCAAGGTCTGCAGGCTTGTCGACATCGGTGCCTATTTCCGCAAACCTGGAAATTACCGCTTTCCCCTGCAGCCCAAAAAGCGCGGAAAAACGCTTTTCCAGTTCCGCTATGGTTAGTTTTTTCAATAACAGCTTGAGCACAAAACCGGGGCCAAGGGTGCCGGCCAGCTTAAGGGGGCTCTTGCGCAGCGCGAGGAATCGTTCCATTCTCGGCAGCGCCACGGCAATGCCGGCTGGATTGACCAAAAACAGGTTGCCGCCGGTAAAAACACCGTCGCGCAGCGTAACATATGTCCTTGTCACTCCAGGAAAGCGGCCCTCATTATCATCTCTATGCACAATGGGATAATAAAAGTCCTGATTATATGGCCTGCATTGGGCAAGGAAATCGGTGACGGCCTCCACAGACACAAACGGGATGTCTGCAGAAACAATCAAAAAATGCTGCCGGGGCTGCAGCGCTTCAAAACCCTTGCGGATATTTTCCGGAATACTGCCCGCTTCCCCCACAGCCAGGATTTCGTACTCTTCTATAAAAGGGGTTAAATCCGCCACAGGGCCAACAACGGCAATCCGCCCGATTTCCGGCGTCTCCTTCAGGGCTTCCAGCACATATCCCAGCATGGGCTTATTATTAATAGAAATAAATGCTTTATTATTCACACCCGCCTGGGCAGTAAGTTCTGTATCCTTACCGGTTCCCGCCAACACCACAACGTCAAACATTTTCTCCACCTCCTAAGCTTGCCGACACTGTCTCGGTCAACCATGCCGATATACCCTCAGCTTTTAACTGTTCACACAGTTTTGCCGCATCCTCTTTTGTATCAAACAGCGCAAAAACAGTGGGCCCACTGCCGCACATCAGGGACGGAGCTGTTTTTTGCATTCTCTCTTTCAGGCGACGAACCTTAGGATACAGCGAAAAGGTAGAACGCTCCAAAGCATTTTCCAGCCCACACTTTACCTCTTCCCGCGCTCCCGCCTCCAAAGCAGCAACCAGGCCTCCGGCACCGGTTCTATTAGGCCCGTCAGGCACAAAGGCCTGATAGACTTTAGCGGTGGAAACGGCAAAACCGGGGTTGGCCAGGACCACATAAAAATGGGGGCAAGCAGGCAGCGGCTGCAAAATCTCGCCCCTCCCGCTTCCCAGTGCCGTACCGCCCTGCAGGCAAAAAGCCACATCTGAGCCCAGCTGCGCCGCCAGAGCATACAGTACCTCCGACTCCCATGGAAGGTGCCAGAAGCGGACCAGCCCCCGCAGCGCTGCGGCGGCATCGCTGCTGCCGCCTCCCAGGCCGGCAGCCACCGGTATACGTTTGTGCAGATGAATATGTACACCACCGGATACACCATAATGGCTCTGAAGCAAGTGCGCCGCCTGCCAGATAAGATTATCTTTGTTTAGCGGCAGGGCAGGGGCATTGCTGGATAACCCTATACCCTCAGACCTGCTTTCAAAGGTTAGCGTGTCTGACAGGTCCAGACTCTGAAAGACGGTGCTGATTTCATGGTAACCATCGTCCCGTTTTCCCAGGACATCCAAAACAAGATTAATTTTTGCATTCGCTTTTTCAGATTTCAACATATCATTCCCTACATTGGCATTTTTCTCGCTTTACTTTATGTATTCGCCCGGGAACCGGTGATTCCTGCCGGGGGAGGATGAATAGCAGACCTGTTTTCTTCTCCGGCAACACAGGCCTCCTGCACCGGCTGCTTCACGCTGCCCCGCTCCATGATTTCTGCCAGGACTGCAGCCAGGTCCTCATAAAAAATGACCACCAAATCACCGGGACGGCTTAAAGCCAAAGCTTTCTTTACCGCCCGGCGTTCATTCGGTTCCACTTTCAGGGCAGCTCTGTCCCTACCGGCATTTAAAGCCCCGCGCATTAAAAGCCCGGCCACTTCGCGGGGGCGCCTCCCCCGCAAATCATGATCCTCCTTTATAACTAACAGGTCAAAAAAGCCGGCCGCTGCCTGGCCTGCCTGCATAACCAGTTCATCACTGCGGTCTCCCGGCACCCCTACCACGCCAATAAGGCGCTCTGCCCCCAGCTTTTTGGCCAGCAGCCCGGTTTTTTCTATCCCGTCGGCGTTATGGCCGTAATCCACTAAAACACGGATATCCCCCACCTGGTACAAATTGCACCGCCCCGGATTATCCCCGGGTTGTGCCGCAAAAGTACGTAGATATGCTGCTGCCTGGCGGGGAGAAAGGCCAAACCCCCAGCAGGCAGCAAGGGCGCCAAGCAAATTTTCCACCTGATGCAGGGCTCGACCTCCATGGGTAACAACAAAACTGCGCACACGCCCCACCGGTACTACGCCACTGCCGTGGGCAGCCAGCACCAGTCCTCTCCGGACAAAAACGGCACGCCCGCCTTTACCCAAATGGTGCCGCACCACAATATTGTCACTTTGCATGCTGACATAAATCACTTCGGCCCAGACCCTGGCGGCCAGTTCATTAACATGGGGTTCATCGGCATTTAGCACAACACAGCCGGCGGGATAAACAGCTTCCGCCACCAGGCTTTTTACATGGGCCAGGTCATCCAGGGTTTCTATGCCGTCCTGGCCCAGATGGTCGGCTCGTATATTGGTAATCACCGCCACATCAGCCCGGTCATATCCCAACCCGCGGCGAATCAGCCCCCCGCGTGCCGTTTCCAGCACCGCCACCTCAATATCAGGATGGGCCAAAACGGTCCTGGCGCTGAGCGGCCCGGTTAAGTCTCCCTTCTTAACCTGTTGGCCGTTAAAATATATGCCGTCGGTGCAGCAAATTCCGGTATACAGGCCGTGGCGCCGCATGACAAACTCCAACATCCTTGCAGTGGTGGTTTTGCCGTTTGTGCCGGTAACACTAAAAACCGGGACCCGAACCGGACTTCCCGGGGGAAAGAGCATGTCTACAATGGCTTTGCCCACATCCCTGCTTTTTCCCCGGGAGGGATGCAGGTGCATACGCAGTCCCGGCGCCGCATTTACTTCAATAATACCCCCGGACTGCGACTCCGGGGAACTGGTAATATCCTCCATCACCACATCTACGCCGGCAATATCCAGACCCACTGCCTGCACCGCCGAAACAGCCAATGCTTCCTGCAGAGGATGGACTTCATCGGTCACATCAACGGCTGTGCCTCCGGTGGACAGATTGGCATTTTCCCTCAGCAGGATCTGTAAGCCCGCCGCCGGCACATCTTGGGGAGAAAAGCCCTGTTTCTCCAAAACACGCAGTGCAATCTGATCCAACACAATTTTAGTAAGCGGCTTTTCATGACCTTCACCGCGCAGGGGATCCTTGTTGGCTTGCGCTATTAACTGGTGTATGGTACTTAAGCCGTCTCCTGTGACGTGGGCAGGAATTCTTTCTGCAGCAGCCAACATGCTGCCGTTAACCACCAACAGCCGATAATGCCGGCCCTTAAGGTAGGATTCCACCATAACGGCTTTTGAGCAGACAGCTGCAGCCTGAAAAGCATTGGCCACCTCTTCTGCTGTCAGTAAATTCATGGAGACACCTTTGCCCTGATTGCCGTTATCCGGCTTAATCACCACCGGATAACCAATCCGCTCAGCTGCAGCCTGTGCATCCGCCAAAGTATAGACAACTTCACTTGCGGGGACAGGTAGCCCTTCATTTCTCAGCAAATCATTAGTCAATGGTTTGCTGCCGGCAATGTCCACAGCTACACAGCTGGTATGTTCGGTAATACTGGCCATGATTCTTTTTTGGTACTTACCGGTCCCCAGACGATAAAGACTGTTCTCTTCGGCCAAAGGCTGAATGGGGATGTGCCGCTTTTTTGCCGCAGCCAGAATTGCTGCGGTGCTGGGCCCGGGCATGTGCCGGTCCACCGCTTTTTTTGCCTCCGCCAGCCAATGGCCAACATCAGCAGAGGAGCCTTCCAACGCGGCCAAAACAGCGGCAACGGCGGCCTTGGCCAGCAACTCTGCCGCCGGGCGGCAGCGGTATTCACAAATAACTTCAGTCAGCCCATCCGGGGTGTTAATGGTCTTACCGTACTTTGTACCTACACCGGCCATGTTTTGCAGCTCGAGAAAAACATGCTCCACCACATGGCCAAGATAGGTTCCCTCTGCCATTCGTTCCAAAAATCCGCCGGGCACTCCCCGGGAACAATGGTGATCTGCCAAACCTGGAAGCATGTCCCGCAGGCGGCGGGCAAACTCAGGGTCGTTATCGGTACGAAACAGGCGTCGCTCCGTCAAATCCAGTATCATTTTCATCACCGGGCGGTGACTGTAAATATTTCTTCCGCAAAAAAATGATAATTCCCTGATTCTCACAGCTTAAGTATCCTCCTTCAAAGGATGTATCCTTATCTGCCGGCCGGTTATCTTAAAAGCATAGTTTCTGGAAAGAATATGCAATCTTACATTGGTTAAAACCAGCGGTTCTTCGGCAGTGGATTCCGATACGTTGGAACAGGCCACTTCCCGACCGTCAATGAGAGTGACAGACCCGGAACCCACAACTTCATACTCCCCCACAGGCTTATATATTATGGCGGTGTCCTCATCCAATCCGATGCCCAAAATAACGGGGTTATGCGCAACTGCAGCCAGGAGGCGGCCGATTCTGCCCCGCTGGGCAAAGTGCTGATCAATCACCGCTCCCTTTAAGAGCCCCAGACCGGGTGCCATACGGATGATTTCTTTTTTGGGTGTGGCATCATTTGCCCCTCCCACCAGCATGGTCTCACTCATTACAGAAGCACCGGCACTGGTTCCGGCAATGACCACTCCGTCCCGGTGGGCTTTAAACAGCGCTTCACCCAACAGGCTGCCACCCAGTATCCCGGTGATGCGCAGTTGATCTCCCCCGGTAAAGAAAATACCGGTACACTCCGCAAATATACGGGCATATTCCGGTGAATTTGCTTTTTGCCGGGACTGTACGGCAAGAACCCTTACCTCGGCTGCGCCCATAGCTGAAAAAATCTGCCGGTATTGCTCTCCGGCATCAGGATCGGTACTGGCCGTAGACAAAACCAGCAACCGGGCATCTCTGCCTTTGGCCAGTGAAAAAAAATGCTGCAAAATTTCACATTCCCCGTCCTTGTCTTCGGCACCGCCGATAATAACCAACTCACCTGCAGCTTGCTCCAAAAGTTATGCACCTCCGCAGAAAATTACGCAGATATTATAATTTCCCAAGCGCCAAATCCTATACAGATCAGGGGTCCTGGCACTTTGGGCAAAAAAAATAAACGCGCTGCTGCAGCGCGTCTTCTCGTACAAAAGGATTTATTTTTTCAGCCCAGGCAACTCCACATAAAATGTGGTCCCTTTGCCCGGCGTACTGTCGGCATGCAGCCGCCCACGGTGACCTTCTATAATACGGTAGGAAATGGTCAGGCCCAGGCCGGTTCCCTGTTCTTTGGTGGTAAAAAAGGGGTCAAACAATCGGGCTAACTGGGCTTCCTCAATGCCGCATCCGGTATCGGTAAAGCGCACAACTACGGTGCCGTTGGATACCGAAGTAGCAATGGTAAGCTCCCCGCCGGCGGGCATGGCCTGAATGGCATTGGTGGCCAGGTTTAAAAAGACCTGTTTAATCTGAGCCGGATCGGCCTCTACCAGCGGTAAACTTTTGGCATAGCGCTTATTTAGCTTTACATCTTCCA
The DNA here is from genome assembly GCF_000174415.1 of Dethiobacter alkaliphilus AHT 1. Lineage (NCBI taxonomy): Bacteria > Bacillati > Bacillota > Dethiobacteria > Dethiobacterales > Dethiobacteraceae > Dethiobacter > Dethiobacter alkaliphilus. The sequence continues at coordinate 52,226 of NZ_ACJM01000015.1, read as the reverse complement.
ATAATGACTTGCTCTCAATAAGCATAAAAATTTCTTCCAGAATCACATGTAAATCACATTCACGCAAATTAGGTGCCGCCGGCTTAGTTAATAGTAAGAATTCCTTAATAATGGCATTGGCCCGGTCAATTTCCTCAATCATCAATTCACAATATTCGTAACCTTTGGTCCCTGACTTAAATTCTTTGGCCAGGATTTGCAAAAAACCGCGCATTGTGGTCATGGGATTGCGAATCTCATGGGCCGTTCCCGCCGCCAGTTCCGCCACCAGGGAAAACTTCTCCATCTGCAGCATCTCGGCTTCCAGGATTTTTTGCTCCGTAACATCCTGAAAAACACTGACCGCACCTGTAACTTCCCCATCTTCACCCAACAGGGGCGCTGTGTTAACGGAATAATAGCGGGTACCTTCAGGAAAAGGGACATTTAAAATATATTGGTTATGACGAGTATTTTCATGCAGTGTTCCAGAAAGCAGTCGCTGAAACTCCTGAGTTACGGCGGTATCCCAGTGATTTTCCGCATGCAAAAGATTCTGTGCCGTTTTGTTCATATAGGTTATTTTTCCGGAAACATTGACGGTCAGTACGCCCAGCTTCAGGTCGGAGAAAATCTCGTCCCTTAACTGATTATACTCAGTCTCCATTTCACGGTGGATTGTTTGCAGGTTTTCCAGGCTCTGGACATAATTTCTATAGACATTGCTGGTGGAAACGGCGTCTTCACTCATAGCCTGAATTTCATTTCTTGTCAGCATATATGCCCTGGGTTCATTGGGGAAAAACGTACCCTCCGCCTCCGCAGCGTCCTGGGTCTCCTTGATATAAACAGTGATTGTACAGTCACATGATTTATGAGCAACGGAGCGCTCCGGACTGACTTTGCTGTAGCTGAAATTTCTTGCTGCCATACCGCCCAGCACACCGGCAGAAACCTCGCAAAGAGCAGGAGTTTTTAAGACCATATGCCCAAAAGGGCACTTGCGGCAGGTAAAAATCACTTTCTCCCGATCCCATGAGGACACCTTATATTCTCCGCCCAAACTGCTGAAAAAATCTGTTACCAGCTGTGCATACTGCTCAACGGATAGTTCTTTTTGGTTTTCCTGCTCAGACCTGAACTGATCTTCAATTTGCATACCATACTTGATGCCAATCTTTTGCAGGCACTGCTTTGTTTGGGGACCGGTGAGAATCTCATTTAGCAGCACAAAGTCCCCGAAAAATTGCAGCAAAACATCTTCTTTGAGATCCATAACTTCATCCCCTGGTTATAGAATTTCTTTCAGGCGCAGGGATTCCGTGATGCCGGGAATACGGCCGCGCTTGGCAATGGGCTTACCGTCCAGTTCCTTAATATCCATGGTCATATCAATGGCCGGTGCACGGGAGATAAAACTTCCCACACCAAAGGCATCGGTTCCTGCCTCCATCAGTGCAGGCATGCGCTCTTCGTCTATCCCTCCCGACACAAACAGTTTAACATGGTTATAACCGGCCTGATCAAGCCGGGCCCGGATTTCCCGTACCAACCCCGGCCTCACTCCGCCCCGCTCACTGGGCGTATCCAGCCGGACACCGGTTAACTTATCCTGCAGAGCCTCGGCTACCCGCAGCGTTTCCTCCGCCTCGTCCTTAAAAGTATCCACCAGCACAATCCGGGGATCTTCTGTGGGCATAATGCGGTCATAAGCCAAAGCTACTTCAACGGTATCACCTACGATAAGCATCACCGCATGGGGCACAGTACCGGACGGCTTGCGGCCGGCCAGCTTTGCGCCAAGAATACAACTGCACCCGTCGGCGCCGCCAACAATGGCGGCACGCTCCATTACCGGCGCCACTGCAGGATGAACATGACGGGCGCCAAAACAAAATACAGCTCTGTCACCGGCAAGCTCCTTACAGCGCCGGGCTGCAGTTGCCCAACCGCTGGAACTGGCCAGCATACCAAGGATTCCCGTCTCATAAATGCCAAAATCGCTGTAGCGGCCTTTAATGCGCAAGACCACTTCTTTTTGTGCAAATTCTTCGCCTTCTTCCAAAGCCCATACCTTCACATCTTTGGTTTTTAAAAGCTGCACAGCTTCTTCAATTCCGCAAAGTACTCCGGGACGGCTGGCAAAAACCTCTGCGGTGACAACGGCGTCACTGCGGTTGGTAGCATTAAGAATCTCCAGGGTGCGGATAAAATAAATATCAGTGGTAGCCCCGGCCAACACCTCTTCATGGGTAGCTGAATTCAGCTTACGGCCCGAATTAACCTCCATATTCTGAACATCCTGTAAACTTCTAAGCTCTTTCATATGTACCCTCCATAACTAATCGGCATCTGTCACAACATATTCTGCCCAAATTCTACAAATCTAAATTTATGCTTAACTATTCCACATTCGGTTTAGAATTCCTTTATAATCGGCAAATTTCTCCAAAACAGCCCTTAAATTGGTAGGTTATCCAGCGTAGCAGTGTCAAATCGCCAGGAGTTATAATTTCCGGCCCAAAAAAACAGGCATGCTTTTTTAAGCATGCCTGTTTTCCTTACTGTCCATTCATCAGAGCTTTTTCTGCACGTTCAATGGCCATCTTCACCAAGTTACCACAGTCCCTGGAAGAAACACTGCCCCAACCATCCTGACGCACCACATTAGCTACTCCCAGCTCTTCGGCTATTTCCTCTTTAAGAGCATCGGACATAATCGGTTTACGCCTCGGACTCATATAGCCTCAACTCCTTGTTTTTTTTTAAACAATGAAGAGACATTTATAATTTGCCCGAAAAAAACAGGACTATAGCTGTTAATTTATTTATAATTCGATAATTTTTAATAAAATATACCACTAAATTAACAAAAAAATTTCCGCCACATATGATGTTATACCAACTAATGTACGGAGGCTTTAAAATGACACGCATAGAAATAAACCGGCTGATGAAGAAATTAACTTTCTACCATCAGGGCCAGTATTACAAAACATACCCCATCGCCATCGGTAAACCTGACACACCCACCCCTCTGGGCGAGTTCAGTGTTTACGAGAAAAACCCGCGTCCTCACCAAATGCTGGGAACCCGCTGGATGGCATTTACATACCAGCGGCACGGAATCCACGGCACCTTTAACCCCTGGACCATCGGCACAGCAGCCACCGCCGGATGTGTCCGCATGTATAACGAAGACGTGGAAGAGCTGTTCCCGCTTACCCCCATCGGAACACCGGTCATCATCTTTGAAAAAGAAGAAAAAGTCAAAATTCCGGAGCATATCGGCAAAGAGGTTTACCAGGTCCGCCCCGGCGACACGGTGGAAACCATTGCCCGGCGCTTCCGAATCACCCCGGAACAATTAATCCACTTCAACAAAATCAAGTTCCCCAAATACCTGCACCCCGGCAAATTGCTGGTCATCCCCAAGTTTGAATAAGAAAAAAGAGATAACGCCTTCTAACCGGCATGTCTTTAGTTTAAGCCGGCAAGATTGAATCAAGAAAAAAGCACGCTTATTTCAGGTGTCTACTCAAAGGGGAGCATATCATCCCTTAACGCGTGCTTTTGATACTGGTTTCCTTAGCAGCTTTGCTAACTGCAAAGCGTTATAATTTCCAGTAGAACAAAGAAAAGTGCCTGAGTCGCTAAGATTCAGGCACTTTTTGTATTTCTACGCTTATCTGCCCACAAACATCTGGGTAAACATCTTACCATAGCGGCCGCCGGTGATGATGCCTATACCGATATGGGTGAAATCAGGGTTTAGGATATTTGCCCGGTGTCCGGGAGAATTCATGAGAGCGGTATGGGCTCTCTCCACCGACGAGTTTCCGGCCAGGTTCTCTCCTGCGGTACGGTAGCTAACCCCGGCATTGCGCATCATATCAAAGGGGGAACCGTATGTGGGAGACTGATGTGAAAAGTAGTTGTAATCAATCATATCCTGACTTTTCAGCCTGGCAAGCCGGGTCACCTCCAGATCGGCCTGCAGTGCCGGCAATCCCCGGCTTGTCCGTTCGTGATTTACCAAATCCAGCATCTGCTGTTCTTCTTGGGTCAGACCGCTTACCGGCTGCTCAACGGGATCCGGTTGTGGCTCCGGCTTAGGCTCGGGCTTGGGCTCAGGTTGTGGTTGTGGTTCGGGCTGCGGCTCCGGCTGCGGTTCCGGTTGTGGTTCCGGTTGTGGTTCCGGCTGCGGTTCCGGTTGCGGTTCCGGTTGCGGTTCCGGCTTGGGGTCAGGAGTCCGGACAGGAACCAATAACAGCTGCCTGGCACGAATGCCAGTGCCGGAGAGACGATTTAAGCGCATAAGCTCTGTTACGGTGGTATCATGCCTTTTGCTGATGCGGAAGAGATTTTCACCGCGTTCTGCCTGGTAAAAAGCATATGTAACCCGGTTGTTATTTTGGGCCGGTGAAGAAATTCGCTGCCATCCGTTGGATGTGTAACGGAAAACAAAACGGGTGGTGGTTGCTTCCGCCACAGAGGAGAAACCAATCATCAAGGTGATAAATAGTGCCAGGGAAAAGATGCTTGTCCATTTCTTGTGCAAAACAATACACTCCTTCAGGCTAAGATGTTAACATAACTTAATATTGTTATGATTTCATTATAATTAGTGATGCGTTTTTCTTCAAAACCCATTGCGGAGTGCAGCGCGGCAACAAATTATGTTAATTAGAAAAACAGCGGCTTCATCAGCCGCTGTTTCCTAAATTCGCACAGATGGTCAAATCTGCCATTAGCGGGGGATAATCAATTGCTGGCCGGGAAAGATCAGATCGGGGTTTTGCAGATTGTTGGCTCTGATGATGGACTCCATGGAAACACCAAACATATTGGCAATCTTCCAGACCGAGTCGCCGGAGCGAACTGTATAAACTCTTTTCTCAGGCTTTGCCGGAGGCTTGACAGGCTTGTGCGGCGGGCTTATGGGGCTTACCACCACATCCTTTTTCACCGGACGGGTCACCTTGACCCGAATCTCGATGATGGTTACCTGGCGGGCAGTCTCTCCCCCCGGATGAATATCTACTTTTACAAACTCTACCCTGGCGTCCACGTGGGCTCGCATGCCCGGAGAGGCACCGGGTACGTCTACAAAATGAACAAAATCCTCACGGACATCCTGGGAAAATACCACACTGGTTTCTGCATCCACAGCCATTATCTGCTTATGCAGTACGCCCCGGACGATGACTTTGTTGGGGATAATTTCATGGCGCAGGTTTCGGACTCTGGCATCCACCGGCTCCCGTACTTTTCTGGCCCGCCTGACAAAAATAATTTCCCGCTGAATCAAAGTCTGCGAAGAACCGGTGCCCACCACCTGCTCTAACCAGAAAGGTTTATCATGGGGGTACTGGTGAGGTTTATGGCCATGGTAAAAAGACTGATGACTGCGAGCCTGCAGAGCAACATTAAGGGGTTCAAGCCGTGACAAACGTCCCTGGATATGCAGCAAACCGCGCAGTGTCCCTGCTTTTTCCCCGTCTTCATGCTGGCAGGTAAATATCTCCACCCTGCCACCGGGCGCAACCTCCATATCCGGCCGCGCTTCAGGCACCTCCAGATATTGTTTTACAGGATAGACAACCATCTCCTCACAGGGCTGGCCCTCATTGTTTAGGTAAGGTAACTGAGCTACCACTTCCCCCTCCACTTTAACCCAGGCAAAGAGACTGGTTGCTTTAACATTAACCAGTTCTGCTTCAATTTTTGCCAAACTGGCGGGTGCTTCTGTAAACTCTGCCGGAATTGCCAAATCGATGGTTCGCGCAAACCGGCTGTGGATGGACTCAACGCTCAACGACTCTGCCAGAATCTCGCCATCCAGCTGCGCGGGCTTATAAAACATTACCTCCTGCTGCTCCTGTACGGTATAGCCCACTGACAAACGGCAGTCTCCTTTAAATGATGTACCGTCCTTGCTGCGTACCGCTTGCCAGTTTCCCCGCAGGTCTGCTGCCACATCAACTTGAACCAGATCGCCCGGCTTTATGTTGTCCACAGGCAAAAGACGGGTTTGCTGATGGGTGGTGGATGCTTTCTCCACCAGGCCTGTTTTCTCGTCCACGTAGTAGGTTTCCTGATTAATGGAAAAACGTATACAGATCTGATTTTCAAGCGCCTGGGCCTCCACATCCATAACTGTCAGTTCCGGCTCATTATACTCACTAACATTTCCGGGCAAAGACCACAATAACGAAAAATCCAACTCTGTTTCTCCCGCCGCCAATATTAACGGCAGAACACGACTGATGTGTTCAAACTTTTCATTTCCCATTTTTCACGCCTCCCCGTTTTATCGTATGTGGAAAGCAAGGAAAAGTTTACTGTCCAATGATGGGGGACAGGCACAAAAAAAATGTAGCATCAGCGATGCTACATTTTCCTGGTTATTTTCTTGGAATAAAGATCTTCTGACCCGGGAAAATCACGTTAGGATCGGTGATGTCCGGGTTTGCCGCCAGAATTTCATCAACTGTAACACTGAATTTTTTGGCGATCTTAAAGAGTGTGTCGCCGGGCTGAACCACATAAATGGTCACTGAAGGAACGGGAGCCACTTCACAGTCTGTTACAACTTCCAGCTGGACAAACTCCGTTACCTTAACAAATACTTCAATCACTGAAGTCTGACGGATTTGTGTGCGATCCTGGGGATCGATTTCAAAATCGGTGAATTCCACACGGGGATAAACCTGCACCACATGGCCGGGCATGGCCCCGGGGATATCCACAAATACAGTGAAGCGTTCAGTTACCTCGAACTCCAAAACTTCAGGAACTTCCCCATCCCGGACAAAAAAGATTTGTTTGACCAGATCGCCCTCGACAATAACTTTGTTCTCTATGACTCGCGCTTCCACGTTTTCAAAACGGGTGTCCGGCGGACCGGCAATCTTTCTGGCCGGAGCAGGCGCCTGAAGATTGGCCACAATAGTTTCCTGACGTGCGCCTTCGCCTATAACCTGGGAAACCTTCAGCAATTCTTTTGTTACCGGCACATCTCTGATATCGGTAACTACATCCACCTGAACCGTTTCCGTCACTTTGACGAATATGTCGATGATGGCGGTCTGAACTCCCATGGTAGGATCATAGTTGTCAATTACAACATTGACAAATTCCACCCTGGGGAAGACCTGCACATTGGCGCCGGGAAAAGCTCCGGGAATATCCACAAAGTGGGTAAACGGCTCATCAACGGAAACTTCATACACTACATCATCATCGGCACCCACAAAGAAAATCTGTTTGTGGAGCACACCTTCCACAACCACTTTGTTTTCAATGACCCGGGCTGTGACATTTCTGACCTCTGAATCTATCCGTTGAATCTTGCGCGCCGGACGGTCAAAATCGATGTCGGCCCGCACTTTTGCCTGCGCTGCGCCCTCACCTATTACACTATCCACCTTGAGTAGTTCGGTCATTACCCGGTCTTCCGGAATGCCAACTGCATCCACAACAACATTGAGCTGCATGGTCTCAGTGACCTTGGCAAACAATTCCAGAACCACTGTCTGCCTAAACAGAGATTCTACCCTGTCGGGCTTTTCAGGCTTGCTTGGGAAACCCGGCTTACCCCAGTTGGCGTCAACTTCCTGTGCTCCGGTCTCCTCACTTGCCGAACCCTCGTCGGCCCTGCCTTTTTTCTTGTTATCCACTATTTCCTTGATAAAGTCATGGCCAACAAACTCAATTCTTCCATGTACCTGCACATTCATGCCGGGCATTGCACCGGGCACATCCACAAAATGTACAAATCTTTCTTCCGGTACCGTAAACTCCTTCAACTGGCCGGTATCATCATCCACATAGAAAATTTGCTTATGGACGATACCTTCCACTACCACCTTATTTTCAATTACACGGCCCCGGACATTGCGAAGGGTGGCGTCTACTTCGGTGATTTTACGAACTCTGTCCGGCAGGGTTACATCTCTGATGACAGAGGTCTGTGAGGCGTTTTCACCAACGACCTGCTCCACCTTCAACAGTTCGCTGATACATTCCAGCGCAACAACATGATCATCTTTACCCATGTTCGGCCTCCTTTCATCTAATTTACTACACTATATGCAAAAAACGGAAAAATGTATCCCACGCCCCCTTTCCCGTGGCATCGCCCGTTAAATAATATGAGATTACCGCGGAAAATGTGACCAAGGCATGCATATCTTTAACATATCTATTTTCTCGCAGCAGCAAATATGTCTTTTTTTGCTTATTTTAAGCTTCGCAAAACTGTGAAACTATAACACTGGCAGCAAAAAAAGAGAAAGCACAGCTTTGTAAGCTGTGCTTTCTCTTCGTTTCAAAATTATGCCAGATTTTTCGTCTTACTTTCCCGTGCTTTTTGCATCAGTGTCAGCTCGACAGTTTCCGTTAAAACGTCTGCATAGGAAAAGGAAAGTCGCTGATTATAGTTGGGCTCATCAATTCTTACCACAAAGATAGAGGGATAGGTATTCTCAAGTACACCAACTTTTTCCAGCGTTTTCCGGCGACCCCGGTGGGCTCGCAAGCGTATTTGCTGTCCCACGTGAGTTTCCAGGCTGCGCCTGATTTGTAAAAGCGCATTGGTGGCTGCCAACATTTATCACCCCAGATAAGGTTTACTTTACAAGAAAAGCACGCTTATTCGGTTCCCTTAACGCGCGCATTGTGCCAAGTTCTGCTATCTCTTGTGCAAGCTACAGACATGTAATTTTCTACTCTAAAAGTATAGCATGTTCTGCGCTTTTTGTCAAATTATGAAATTTTTATTATACCAGCATAGATAATCTTAGTCAACCATCAATACCGGCGGTTTGCACGCAGACAGTGGCAGTTTTCTTTAGCACAAGAGCAATAACTCCTTTTTTCCAAAACTCCTCACCTTAACAGTGTGCCCATGGATTTCTCTAATATCCGCTGCGATGCAACAAAAAAATATCTGGCTCGGCTTATTTTAATAGGGAGATTTTGGCAAACCCAGGCGGAATTTTCCCTTGGTCTCTACGCCACCAATTCCATCCAGGCCGGTGATAGTGTTTTTGATAACTTCATAAATATTAACCGATTCATTTATGGAGGTAAAGGCCACCTTTTCAGTAATGAAAACCGGGTCCATGGCATGGATCAAAACACGCTGCGGAGCACTGGCAAAATTGGCACCGGCCGCCAGAATGGCCTCGTAATGGGACTGACAGGCGCCGGCAAAAATTATCAGATCATCTTTTGCCGGTTCATATTGCCTGGCCTTACGCGTGGCCTCCACAAAGTAGCGGGAATTGGAATAGCTTTTTAAATCGGTAAAATCCTTTTTGTTTTTTTTGAAGGCATCATGCCCTGTGAGAATCAGGATATCGGGCCTGTGCTCATGCAAGAGTCCCCAGATTTTTTCGGGCTGTTCTTTTTCTGGAAAATAATAACCCGCCGCATCCAGCTGTAGCGCTCGGTATGCCCGTAAACACTCGTGAAGATAGTCTTCATCTCCATCCAAATGCAGTATTTTCCCGGGGAGTTCAAAAAACTCATCGGGGGAACGTCCGCTCTTTCCCCGCAACCGCTCCCGCTCCAGGCTTCTCCTTTTATAAATTTTACTAATACAATCTTTTTGCGCCTTCTCTGAGCGAGATTTGTATTCCTGTAAATCCCCGGAATCGGGAGAGACCAGGTCATCCAAAGGAGCGTCTGCCAGCAGGCGCATATCCAGCCCTTTTAATGTGGCGGTTTTTTTACGCATATCGATCTGGACAATTTTAAAAAGGATATCCATCCCATAGGATTTGCGCCCCACCACATCTCCTACTCTAAACATATGTTCACCTACCTGTTTATTGAAGTATCAGGAACACGGTAGTTCCATGCTATAGAGTATGTGCCGGGCTAATTTTTTGTGCGCTCCAGACCCTTTTTATAATTGATGCAATATACTGAAGCAGGAGGGATACATATGCTAACAGCTGTGGTACCGGCATTAAATGAAGAGCAGCGCATAGGCTGTGTGTTAAGGCGGCTGCTGAGGATTGATGACATCAAAATAATCTATGTTATTCTTAACGGTTCAAATACTGCTACCCGTCATGAGGTTGATGAACTTTACCGGCAAAACCGGCAGAAAATCACCGTTGTTACATTTACTGAGCCCTTGGGGATTGATGTGCCCAGAGCGGTAGGGGCAAAGCTATCCTATTGCGGCGGCGCTACCTATACCATTTTTGTGGACGGTGATCTGGTGGGAGACATCACAAAAGATCTTTCCCTGTTCATCAACAACTCCGTGAAAAAACAACTGGACCTGGCCCTGATGGACTGCTACCCACTCAAGCCCATTCCCAATCTCCTAAATGAACCGATGTTTTTTTATCGCAGATACCTTAATCAAACACTAAAAATAGAGCACAAAATTAACATAGCATCACCGTCACATGGCCCCCACATGGTGTCCCGCAGACTTCTTCGCCTGGTTCCCTGGGAAGATTTTTGCATACCGCCCACATTACTGGCTTATGCGGTACTGCATAAATTGCAGATCAACATCGCCGGTAGAATCCCCCATGCCTGTCTGGGCTCACAAATAAAAAACGGTACCCACACCCACTTAATTGTGGATACCATTGCCGGAGACTGCCTGGAGGCCGCCTGCATTGCAAAGAACATCAGTCGCAGCCGAACATATGAAGGGAAAACATACCTTGGCTATCATCAGCAAAGACGATTTGACCTATTGCATCAGTTCCTGGCCGGCAGGTTGATGTGCTAAAAAAAAACGCCCAACGGCGTTTTACCAAGCGCATCTTTCTTATTTTGTGTACTTGTCGGCTACCTTGGTGGCGCCGTAAGAATCCGGTTTAATGCAGGCCTGGAAGCCGCTGCCAATCACCATGCCAACCACTTCCCGAATCAGTTCTTTAGTGTCACCCTTCTCACCCACGTCCAGATGAATTTCAATGTTTAGTCTGGAATGGCCGTTTTCTGCCAGCTTGGCTGTGACCAGTGTGGCCACTTCCAAACTCAAAAAAGTTTCATAATAAATGCGCTGCCGCAGACTCTCCATATAACGCTGTCTCTGGCGCCGAAAAAAATAGCGGGCGCCTTTACCTACGCGGTGAATAATGATAGCCGTTACAAAACAAACATCCTCACGATAGTTTGGCTGTGAGTCGGTACCGATAATCAGCTTATACTGTTCCTTAGGGTTTGCATCCATATAAGCTGTTATATCCGCATAGGCTTGATCCAGTGTAAGTTCACCCCGGGACGGGCTTTGAAAGTTCATTTAGATCTGCACCTTTCTGACGTATCAGAGGCCGCCGACTTTATTATAGAGCACCCTCGATAATTTTGCAAACTCCTGCAAAGTAAGCGTTTCCCCCCGGCGGGATAAATCAATTTCCACAGCGGAACAAACGGCAGTAAGCTGTTCCTTAGTTAAAGGAAATGCCGCATTAAGAGTATTTAACAGGGTTTTTCTGCGCTGCGCAAATACCGCCTCCACCACTTTAAAGAAAAAGGCATCATCAGCCACATCCTCAGCAGGGACGTGGTAGGGAATCAACTGAACCACCGCCGAGGAAACATCGGGCCTGGGAAAAAAAACTGTTCTTGGCACATCAAAAGCAATTTCACAACGGGCTGCATAATTGCAGATAACAGAAAGTGTCCCGTAAGCTTTACTGCCGGGTTTGGCCACAATGCGCTCCGCCACTTCTTTTTGCACCATACAAACAAGGCGCGAAAAACAGTTCCTGGAATCTTTAAGCCACCGGTATAAAAGAGGAGTGGCTACGTTATAGGGCAGATTGGCCACCAGCTTAACCGGGCCTTCCTCACAAACCGGAGCCGGATCAAAATCCATGGCATCTCCGTGAATGATTTCAACATTATCATATTCAGCCAATGTTTCTCTTAGCACCGGAATTAAGCGGGTGTCGATTTCCACAGTAAGCACCCGGGACGCATTTTCCGCCAGCTTTTGTGTCAGGGATCCTATCCCGGGCCCAATCTCCAGTATTCTGTCACTCTTTTGCACATCTGCTGCAGATATTATTTTTTTAAGGATGTTTTCATCAACCAGAAAATTCTGGCCCCATTTTTTTTTCAACTTAACACCATGCTGCTCCAGCAACCGGGAGACATGACCCGGACTTGACAATTTACTCACTGGCAAAATCCCCTTTAAATTACCTTGCATCGGTTTAGTCTTCCCTGCCGGGAAAAAAGCCGGGAACCCCCGGCTTAAGGCAGCAAATAAACACGAAGGTTTCTGCGGCCAAATTGCAGCGCTTCCTGATGGGTACCAAACAACAGGTCGATTTTGTTACCCACGATGGCACCTCCGGTATCGGCGGCAACGGCATACCCGTATCCATCGATGTACAGCCGGCTGCCCAAAGGAATAAGATTGGTATCCACCGCCACCAGATGGGGATTGTTCTCACTGCCGGTACCCGCCACCGCTTTTTGACCCGAAGCTGTAATCCCGTTGTTATTACTTCCCGTGCATTGGCTCCGCCCATTTGCATCAATGGGGCAGCCCGTTCCTGCCGTTCCACTGCAGTAAGCGGTGGCCTCCATCTGAAATACACGGTCAAAGCTGACTGAGCGCCCCCCCCGGGCAAGTACCGTATTGTCGCCATACTCCACCACACGGTCTTCTCTGGGCTGAACCATCTCAGACTGCATAACCTTCACCGAAACTTCCTCTCCGTCTTCTGAAACTATCTCCACCGTATCCTCCCTGAGACCGGCCTGTCCCTGCGACAATACCCGGGTCTCACCTCGGTCCAGCTCTGGGTTGGAGCGGCGAATTTCCCGGTAAGGAAGTTCGGTTTGCTCCGTAACCAACTTTCGCTCAACACGTACCACGCGAACAGAGTCTCCCGGGACCAGCAAATGATCACCGGCAGGTTCTACCCGGTCCATCTCCGTCAATTCTATTTCCAGCGCAGCCAGCACCTGGGCCACCGTTGCATCGGCCACCTGGTGCTCATACTCGGCTCCGTCTGCCAGCACCGGCACGGTAAAAGCACGTCTCAGTTCAATGACCATGCCCTGCTGTAAGTTTTGCTCAAGCCCGGGAGAGAGGAAATCTGCCTCTCCCACCACCACACCTGTTTCCTCCAGCAATTCAGCCACATTGTGACTGAAGGTGGAAATGGCCTTGCTTTCTCCGTCCACAACCAACTCAACATCATGACTGGCAATGTTAATGACCAACAACACTAATACTGCGGAAACAAACAGAAAAACCACCGGAGCATATCGTGCTGAAATAGGTGATTCAGCACCTGTCCGGGCACGCAAGGAAACTTGCTCCATCTTTATTCCTCCCCGCGGCTTCTTTATTTTACCCAAATCCCCGAAGTTTTGTCAAATTAGCCGCTTTTTTAGAATTAAACTTCCCCGCACATATTATTTCCATAATTTTCTTGACCTATACCCCTTGGGACAAGGGGACAGGTTCCTTGTCCCACTTTTCCAGCCAACAAAGAATAGTCTCGTGTTATATATTTCCATTTTGGGACAGTTGACCTGTCCCCTTGTCCCACTTTCGGGCATAAAAAAAGCCGCAGTCCGTTTGGACTGCGGCGTGATTAGCCTGTTTCGGTTTTTGGTTTCTATTCCAGAACTTCCACTTTTACGTTGGCGCGGCCGGCGCTGACCATACCGATGGCCTCCGCCGCTGCTTTGGATAGGTCTATGATGGCACCGGTACTGGGGCCGAAGTCATTTACCCTCACCACAACGCTACGACCGTTACGGGTGTTGGTGACCCGCAGGTTGCGACCCATCATGGAATGGGAGGGAAATGCCGCGGTCAGGGCGTTTTGATCAAAGATTTCACCATTGGCGGTACGGTTTCCATGGAAACCGGGGCCATACCAGGTTGCCTCTCCTTCAATCACCTCTCCTACCCGGCCGCTTCTGGCACTGGCGGTAATAACGGGCTCAGGTCTTTCCACTTTGGTACCAATCCGGACCACGCGGTTGACCGGCTCCTCTGCCAGCTCTTCATCTACCAGAACCCGCTTCTCTTCCTCGCCATCGGCCACGATAACCTCATAGGTTTTAATCAGTGTGCCGGGCTTACCGTCCACTTCTACATTGCGGCGGCCCTGAGCCAGGCTGGAATCATTTTTCTGCTCTGTTTCATAGGGGACGGATTTCTCTTCGGTGACCAGTTTTCTGTGGACCCGGGTAATGGCAATTTTATCTCCGTGGGTAAAACCGGCGCTCAAGCCTGGTTCCACCCGGTCTTCTTCCTCTACCGAGACATTTACCTCGCCAAGGAGACTTTCCACGTTGTCTGCTGCAGAATACACCAGACGGGTTTCTCCATCAACCTCTACAAAGACAGGCACTGCTCTTTGCAGGATGATTTCCATCTCGTTTACCAAAGATGTTTCTTCTTGGGGCTCAAGGATATCGTTACCTCGGACATAAAGTCCTTGCTCTTCCAGAACCTCACCCACATTTCCGGCACGGGTAGCAATAACTTCCGCTTCCCCGTCCACAACCAACGTTACATTTTTTACGGTAACCTGGGGATAAACCACCAGGAATAACGCGACCAGCAGGAAGACAAGTACGATTCCCTTTCCCACGGTCCGTGTGCCTGAAAATCTGGAACACAAGCCGGGAAGGGTCATGCACATCACTCACTTTCTTAAGATATTTGTGCCTAGTGTATATTTATAGCTCTTTTTTCTGTAATTATGACTATTCTCCTAATTTTGGTAAATTAAAAAGGCGTTTGGCATTTTCCGTGGTTTGCCTGGCTATTGAAGCCACATCAGTTTCCCGGATTTCTGCCACCTTTTGCGCCACCACCGCCACATGAGCCGGTTCATTGCGCTTGCCCCGGTAGGGAACCGGTGCCAGATAAGGCGCATCCGTCTCCAACAACAGCCGCTCCAGCGGAACTTCCCGGGCCACCGCCGCCAAATCTTTGGCATTTTTAAAGGTCACCGGCCCCGCCAGCGACAGATAAAACCCCAGGTCCAGACACTGCCGGGCAAAGGCTACATCACCGGAGAAGCAGTGCATTACCCCCTTAACGGCCCCTTCCTCACGCAGGATGGTTAAAACATCATGGTGAGCATCCCGGTCATGGACAATCACCGGCAAGTCCAATTCCAGAGCCAGCCTGATCTGCCGGCGAAACATTTCCTGCTGAACCGGCCGGGGGGAGTGGTCGTAGTAGTAATCCAAGCCCATTTCTCCCAGGGCTACCACTTTATTTTCTACGGCCAACCTCCTTAATCCTTCTAAACTGCCCTTAGGTGTTTGTGCCGCTTCGTGGGGATGAATGCCGACCGCTGCATACATCTGCGGGAATCTGTCCGAAAACTTCAAGGAATTTTCGGAAGACGCCAAATCATACCCCACATTAATGATGATTTCCACTCCCGCCGCTTTGGCCCGCTCTAACACTGAGGGCAAATCATCACTGAATCGTTTATCGTTTAGATGGGCATGGGTGTCAATAAGCATGCCTACTTAACTTTGCTCCCGGCGGCAATGGAGTCCTGCGGGCCCACAAGCACCAGCTTGCCTTCGCTGTCTGAGGCGGCCAGAAGCATCCCTTCGGAGCGAATTCCCCGTAATTTAACAGGCTTTAAGTTAGCTACAAAAAGAACCTGTTTGCCGGTTAGGGTTTCCGGTCCGTAATGCTGGGCAATACCAGCCACCACCTGGCGCTCTTGTTCACCCAGGCTGACGGTGAGTTTCAATAGCTTATCAGCGCCTTCCACTTTCTCTGCGGTTTTTACCTCTGCTATGCGCAGATCAACCCGGGCAAAATCGTCAATGGTGATTAAACCATCTTTTTCTGCCATTTTCTTTTTATCCTCCTTGGGGGCCGGGGCAGGCTTATCCTTTTTGGTAGCCTGACGTACCGGACCGCCTCCCTCTGCAGTTAATTCCAGGCGGGGGAACAAAACCTCCGCCGCTTTAGTCTGGGCACCGGCGGGCAGCGCACCGAACTCTTGTATGCTGTCCCAGGTATGGATCTTGCCTTCATGGGCAATCCCCAACTGCTGCCAAATACGCTCCGGTGTCCGGGGCATGAAAGGTAACAGTAACACGGAAACAATGCGAATACTTTCCAGTAAGTTGTACATTACCGTGGCCAGACGCTGTTGGTTACCTTCTTTGGCCAGCGTCCACGGTGCCGTCTCGTCAATGTATTTATTGGCGCGGGCAATAAATTTCCACAGCTCCGAGAGAGCATTGGAAAACAGCAGTTGGTCCATGCGCTCCGTCATTTTCTGCGGCAAATCCAGCGCCATGCTTTTTAGTTCCTCATCAATGGCTTCATCCAAGGAGGGTGTGGGGACTTTACCTTGGTAATATTTATTCAGCATGGCCAGTGTCCGGTTGAGCAAGTTGCCCAGGTCGTTGGCCAGGTCAAAATTAAGCCGCTGAATCAAGGCCTCTTCGCTGAAATGGCCGTCGGCTCCAAAAGGAATTTCCCGCAAGAGAAAATAGCGGATGGCATCAGAACCATAGCGCTCCACCAACACTTCGGGATCAATGACGTTTCCTTTGGACTTGGACATTTTGCCCTCTTCCAGAAGCAGCCAACCATGGCCAAAAACCTGTTTAGGTAGCTCCAAACCGAGAGCCATGAGAAAAATTGGCCAGTAAATGGTATGGAAGCGCACAATTTCCTTGCCGATTAGCTGCACATCGGCGGGCCAGAAAGCTTTCATTTTGCTGTCATCTTCTGAGAGGTAGCCTAAAGCGGTGATGTAGTTGCTTAAAGCGTCAAGCCAGACATAAATAACATGATCGGGGTCAAAAGGAACGGGAATCCCCCACTTAAAGGTGGTGCGGGAAACACATAAATCCTCCAGGCCCGGCTTTAGGAAATTATTAATCATCTCGTTTTTTCGGGATGCAGGCTGAATGAATTCCGGATTGTTCTCAATATGTTCAATGAGACGATCAGCATATTTGGACATCTTAAAGAAGTAGCTTTCCTCGGCCACCAATTCCACCGGCCGCTTACAGTCGGGGCAGTTTCCTTCCTCCACCTGACGCTCTGTCCAAAAAGCTTCACAGGGAGTGCAGTACCATCCTTCATATTTGGACTTGTAAATATCACCCTGTTCGTAAAACTTAGTAAAAATTTTCTGAACCGAATCTTTATGCCGCTGTTCGGTGGTGCGGATAAAATCATCGTAGGAGATATCCAGCACTGTCCACAGCTTTTTAATCCAATCTACTATTTCATCCACAAACTCCTGCGGCTCTTTACCCGCTTCCTGTGCCCGTCGCTCGATTTTCTGGCCGTGTTCATCTGTACCGGTGAGAAAATAAGCCTGGTGCCCCGTCAGCCTTTTAAAACGGGCCATGGCATCAGCTGCAACCGTTGTATAAGAATGGCCGATATGTAGCTTGTCACTGGGGTAGTAGATGGGAGTAGTAATATAAAACGATTTTTTTTGCATATCTATCTCTCCTCTTTATATCCAAGGGGTTCTATAACGTCTGTATATTATACCAAAGATAGGGTACTCTGGGCAAGTGTACCGTCCCTCCACGGAAAAGCTAGTAAATTTCAGGAATTTAATAAAATAATACTTGTTTATTATGGGAATTGCTGGTATAATGGCAATGTCGAAATCATGTCGAACTATGTTGAACAGGGGGAATTGTTGTTGAAATCAACGGGGATTGTACGTAAAGTAGATGAATTGGGCCGTGTAGTTATTCCCATTGAATTAAGAAGGACTTTAGGGATTGATATTAAAGATTCACTGGAGATATATGTGGACAGTGAAAAAATCATCCTCAAAAAATATGAGCCGGCATGTTTGTTTTGCGGCAATGCCGACCATGTTAAGCACCACAAGGGCCGGATTGTCTGCGAAGACTGCGTAAAAGAAATGGCCGGAGAAGAAAAGGAATAAGGGCAGCTAGCTGCCCTTATTTTTTTTGTAATATTAAGCTGTAGAGCTCATTGCGGGAAATATCCAGTGTCTGGCTGACCTGACGCATAGCTTCCTTTTTATTAAGGCCGGCGGACATTAATTTCTCCAGCAACTCCAGGGGATCTTCTGTTTGTAATACTTCAGGCTCTGCCGGTGCCAGCAGTACGGTACATTCTCCACGCGGCGAATTCTCCCGATAGTATGCCAGAATTTCCTCCAGTGAGCCGCGCTTAAATTCCTCATGCAGTTTGGTTAATTCCCGGGCCACCACCGCCGGTCGTCCGGGCTGCCGCTCTTCTAAAGCCTGCAGCGTTTTTACCAGCCGATGAGGAGCTTCGTAAAAGATAACCGTCTTATCTTCACGTGCGATTTTGTCCAGCGTCTCTTTTCTTTTGCTTCCCCGCACAGGCAAGAAACCATAAAACGTACAAGGCGAAGCAGGCAAACCTGAAGCTACCAGGGCGGTAATAACAGCAACGGGGCCCGGCAATGGCACAATGGGTATTTCATGCGCTATCGCTTCTTTTACCAACTCCTCACCGGGGTCGGCGATTCCCGGCGTTCCCGCATCGCTGACCAGTGCTATATCCAGGCCGGAGAGCAGCCAGTCAATTAAAACCGGTGTTTTTTTTTGCTTATTATGCTCGTGGTAGCTGGTGAGAACTGCACGGATTTCAAAATGACTGAGGAGCTTTCTGGTATGGCGCGTATCCTCGGCGGCAATTTTATCCACAGAACGCAGTACCTGCAAAACCCGCAGCGTAATGTCATCCAGATTCCCCAGCGGTGTGGGGCAAATATATAAGGTGCCCAGACTCATCTACACTCACTCCAAACCTAGCCTAATACATAAAGATGCAACGGTTCACAAACACTATAGCCGATTCCATATCGCCCAACAAAAGGAGCTTTCATATGAATAATACTTTTGCACGTCCTCTCATTGGCGTTACGGGAAGTAGCGGAAAAACCAGCACCATTCTGATGCTTAACTCCATTCTGGAGCAGTGCGGTAATAAACCTGCTATGCTGGAGAGCTGGAAAGGACCGGCATCATTCACTAAGCTTGTGAAAAATAACACAACAGGCAGCCGGCCCTTACTGGCGGAGGTGCCGGTGGAAGCTCTGCGACAGCGGCAGGTCAAAGGCGAAATCTTTCAATGTGCCGCACTCACCAATCTGACGGTGGACCATTTACCCGCCTGCGGTACTCAGGAGCGCTACCATGAACTTAAATCGGAATTTTTTAACCAACTGCCCCCAAGCGCAAAAGCGGTGCTAAATGCCGACGACCCGCGGTCCTTAACCTTAGCCGGCGACGGTGGATTGGACACCATCACCTTTGCCCTCCATTACCCTAATGCCATGATTGTGGCCAAAAATATCCGTACCAAAAATTTTTCATCGGTCTTTGAATTATCTGTAAACACTGACATACCTACCTTTTCAAACCGGGTTATTTCCCCCCAGACGACCAAGGTGCACCTACCCATGCTGGGCGAGCAGAATATTTATAATGCCCTGCTGGCGGCAACGCTGGCCTTGCTGCTGGATGTGGATCTGGAGTCCATAGCCCGGGCGCTGGGCCGCTTTCCCGGCATTCGCCGTAATATGGAAATCATATCTGTTGACAAAGCTTTGGTATTAGACGATGGAGCACGTAACCCGGCGGCCATCAGGGCCGCCTTGGCCGGGGCAAAGCTCTTGGGGAAACGGCGCACCCTTGTTCTGCACGGCATTTACGGAAAAGGCGGTCAGACCATCAATCGTTGCAATGCCAGGGAGCTGGCCCACTGGCTGCAGCAATCGCCCGGCTCTCAACTTATTGTAACCCGCAGTATGTACCATACCAAACACAAATATCAGGTCCGGGTCAGTGAAGAAAAAACATTTCTCACAGAGTTAAAAGAGAGCAAAACGGAGGCAGCCTATTTTCCCGATCTTCCCGATGCGGTGGAAAGTATCCTCTCCCACGCCTGTGAAGAAGATCTGATTTTATTATTGGGAGGGCCGGTCTTAGACCGGGCCAGGGAAATTATCCTGCAGTCCATTGGTGAAAACCGGACCAGCCTCACCCTGGTGCCGTCCGGGCTTGGCGGCATAAGGACCCATTCCAATCTGCAGCCCCTTGCCGGTAACCCTACCTAATATACAGTTATTCCTTGGAATCGGCGGGCTCATCCCCAGCGGGCTTATTTTCCTCCGCTTTTGCCGCAGCCCGGTTTTGCTCATAGGTGTCGGATTCGTAACGCAGGCAGCACATCAGGCGTCCGCACACTCCTGAAATCTTTGTGGGGTTAAGGGAAAGGTTCTGGTCCTTGGCCATCCGAATTGACACCGGTTCAAATTCACCCAAAAAGGTATGACAGCAAAGAACGCGGCCGCATGGCCCCAACCCACCAATCATTTTCGCTTCGTCACGAACACCGATTTGCCGCAGCTCAATGCGGGTTCTAAAGACCGCAGCCAAGTCTTTGACCAGCTCGCGGAAATCCACCCGGCCGTCCGCCGTAAAATAAAAAATAACCTTGGAGCGGTCAAATGTGTATTCCACATCAACCAGCTTCATATCGAGGCCATGCTCCTGGATTTTTTCCAGCCCCATAGCAAAGGCCTCTTCTTCTTTTTGCCTGTTTTCCAGGATTTTCTGGCAATCTTCGTCTGAAGCGATGCGAACTACTTTCTTCAGCGGCGGTATCACTTCATCGTCGGGGACTTGCTTAGGTGCCACCACCACCTCACCAAACTCCATCCCGCGGGATGTTTCTACAATGGCAAACTTGCCCGGCGTCACGTCGTTATCACCGGGATCAAAGTAATAAATTTTTCCCGCTTTCTTAAAGCGGATACCCACAACGGTCTGCATTTCCAAAAACCTCCTTTAGCCTGCGCAATGCGCCTTCCAGTGCCAACCGCACATTGACCGGGCTTTGTAAATCCTTCTGCAGTTTTAACAGGACTGCCAGCGCTTCCCGGATATCTTCGGCAGGCCACACAGATAAAAACGGTTGCAGCAACCCTTCATCCCGGCCCTGGGTAAGCAGGCTTTGCTGGCCAGTTGTCTGTAAAATCAGTAAATCACGCAAAGTAAGCAGCAGTGTATCACAAAAATCCGTTAACTCCTCATTTTCCGCCAAGCGGTCCAGCAGATCATTTATGCCACCGTTATTTTTTAAAACCTCAAGCAGTTCTACGGCCTGGTGGTTCAAAGCTGGGATGCTTTGCTCGCCGCCACCCTGCAAAGAAAATACCTGACAGCGTGATACCACGGTGGGCAGCAGCATGGCGGGATTTTTTGCCAGCAGGATAAAGACGGAGGCAGGGGGCGGCTCTTCCAACACCTTCAACAGACTGTTGGCACCCTCGGTGGTAAGCTGCCCGGCATCGGTGAGAATAAAAACCTGATACCTGGCTTCATGGGGCAGAAGATAAGCCTTTCGCTTCAGAGAGCGCACCTGCTCAATCTTCAATGATTTACCTTCAGGGTCAACCCAGTGCAGATCCGGGTGTGAACGGTTAGCTGCCTTTTTGCAATGGGCACAAATGCCGCAGGGCTCCTTTGTCTCACACAGAAGCGACGCGGCAAAAACTGCAGCCAGCTTCTTTATCGCCGCCTCGTCGGCACCGCAAAATAAATAGGCATGGGCAATGCGGTCCGCTTGTACCGCTGCCTGTAATACACGGGTAATTTTTTCACTTCCTGAAACTTCGTCCCACTTCATAGATAACCTCATAAATGTTATTATACCACAAAAATTAACACTAACGCAGCTTCTCCAAAAGAGGAGCCACCTGATTCCATATTACTGCAAACACCTCATCCTCGCTTTGGGTGCCCTTTACCACCTTAATTCGCTCCGGAAACTTATCCGCCAGGGACAAAAAACCGTCCCGGACCCGGTGGTGAAAAGAAAGTGCTTTTTGCTCCACCCGATCGGCGGTCCCTGACCCCCGCCGCTCTACCCCCACCGAGGGATCAATGTCCAGCACAAAAGTTAAGTCGGGCAACCGGTGGCTCACCGCCTGCAGATTTGTTTCCAGCACAAAAGAGAAATCCATTTCACCGCCATAGGACTGATAGGCCAGTGTGGAGTCAATAAAGCGGTCGCACAAGACCAACTGACCCTGCTTGAGGGCCGGGCCAATCACCTGGTGAAAAAGCTGAGCCCGCGCTGCAGCATAAAGAAATACTTCCGTCAGGGGAACCATTTCGCTATAGGCAGTGTCAAGTAAAATCCTGCGGACAGCATCTCCCACCGGTGTCCCCCCCGGTTCCCGGGTACATACCACCTGGATTCCCATTTGCCGGGCAGCGTCGGCCAGACGGGTCAACTGTGTTGTTTTCCCGGCGCCGTCGGGCCCCTCCAGGGTTATAAAAAATCCTTTTTTCATCGTCCCACCTCTTGTTTAACAAGCCTGAGCCGGCCTGCGTTGTCCAGTCCACGAAAGCTTATTCCTGCGGCACAGGCATCCTTGATATATGAGGCCACATCCGGTGTCACCACTTCCCCCGGTGCCAACAGCGGCACCCCGGGGGGGTAGCTAACCACCGTTCCCGCCGAAATATACCCCACCGCCTCAGCGGCAGTCAAAAAACATGCCGGTGCAAAAAAGGCTTCGCCGGGTGCCATGGCCTGCTGCGGCTCGGGCAGAGGCGGTACCTTTTTTCCGGGAGTGCACTTGTCCAGGGTGGCAATAATTTGTTCTGCCAGCTCCACATTTTCCGGTGGGCAGAAGCCGGGGCCCATTATTGCCAACAGGTGCCCGGGCTGCCCAAACTCCACATCTATGCCCATACCTGCCAACAGAGCTGCTGCTTGCCTGCCACAGCAACCCATCTCCCCTGTGAGCACAGTAAGGCGCGTAAGGTCCAGGGAAAATCCCAGGCCTTCCACATCACCTGGCGTCAAAAGCGGCAGGCTATCTGCCAGCTGCCGGCGCAGCTTCTGGGCCTGAGCCAGCATTTCACCCGCTACCTGTTGGCCGTATAAGGCCATCTGCTTTCTTGCCGCATCCAGCGATAAAAGCAGCGGATATGGAGGACTGCTGGTCTGTACCATCTGCAAAGAGGAGCGCAGCCTCTCCTGATCTATACCGTTTCCATGCCGGTGCAGCACTGCTCCCGGCGTAAGCGCACCCAGTGTTTTATGCCAGCTTTGCACCCGCAAGTCCGCCAGGTGGCCCCTGTTTTGGGGAAATCCGGAGTGAAAGCCAAGATGGGCTCCATGCGCCTCATCCAAAAGCAGCAGTGCATTATGCTGCCTGACTACCTCATAAATCCCGGCCATATCGGCACACACGCCGTAATAGTTGGGACTGGTGAGAAAAACTGCTTTTGCTTCAGGATAGTTGGCAAAGCCTTGTTGCAGGGCATCTGCCGTGATGTTCAGGGGCACGCTTTTATACTCTGCCACCGGCAGGAAACGGGGTGTTGCGCCACAGAGGATTAATCCATGATAAAAAGAACCATGAGCGTTTCGCGGCACCAAAACAATGTCCCCGCGACCACAGGTGGCCATTAGCATGGCCTGTACACCGGCACTGCTGCCGTTTACCAGAAAGAACGACTCTTCTGCCTGCCACAGTTCCGCAGCCAGCTGCTGCGCCTGAAATATCGCCTCCCGTGGGGCAAACAGATCATCCAGGCCGGAAAGCTCGGTCAGGTCGTAGCGGGCAACAGAGCCCAGCCTTTCCCGGACTTCCGGAGGCAGGCCCGGACCTCCGCCATGGCCCGGTACGTGCAGCCAGGCCTGCTTCTTTGCCGTATGCTTTTGTAGTGCTTGCCAGAGCGGCAGTTGATTTTGCTCCATAACGTTGTTATTCTTCCACAAAAAACAGCAATTACCTGTCTTTAACAAAAAATCCCGCCAAAAAGGCAACAAAAACGCCGGGCTCAGCCCGGCGTTTTTTAGCACTTGTCAATATCCCGCTTCACAGGCGGGCCATATCCGCTTTAGCTTCTCCACGTATTCAGGGTAACGCGGGTGCGTGGTGTCGGTGCGTATAAGGGTTCCTTCACACTCTCGGCAAATAACGGCCTGGAAAATATGCAGGCCTTCTGCTGTTTCTTTTGTGCAAAACAGACAAATTTCAGGTTTCATGCCGCTTCGCTCCTTTTACCAAGGTTCGAACATTTATTATTTCACTTCTGCTGATATTTTATGCATGAACCTCTCAAAAGGAGAAAAGAAATCAGGATAAGCTGTAATTGGGAGCTTCCTTGGTAATATGCACATCATGGGGATGGTTTTCCCGCAGGCTGGCGCTGGTGATGCGCATAAATTCAGTTTTGGTTTTTAATTCTTCAACATTTTTAACGCCGCAGTAGCCCATGCCTGCCCGCAGGCCGCCAATCAACTGATAAACGGTATCGCCGATGGTGCCGCGATAAGGAACACGGCCTTCAATTCCTTCCGGCACCAACTTCTGCTCGTTTTCCTGGAAATAGCGGTCTTTACTGCCGTCTTTCATGGCAGACAGGGAACCCATACCGCGATAGACTTTATAGCTTCTACCCTGGAAAATTTCGATTTCCCCGGGGCTTTCCTCGGCACCGGCAAACAGACTGCCCACCATAATCACATCGGCGCCGGCTCCGATGGCTTTGGTAATGTCACCGGAGAATTTAATGCCGCCGTCGGCCACAATGGGAACTCCGTAGGCTGCCGCTGCATTAGCTGCATCGTAAATAGCAGTAATCTGCGGCACCCCGATGCCGGCCACCACACGGGTAGTGCAGATGGAACCGGGACCCACACCCACTTTAACCGCATCGGCACCGGCCTCAATCAAATCCTTGGTTCCGCTACCGGTGGCCACGTTGCCTGCCACCACGTTAACCTCAGGATATGTATTCTTTATGGTGTTTACGGTTTTTAAAACTCCGGCGGAATGGCCATGAGCGGTGTCAATTACCAGCACATCCACACCGGCCTCAACCAGCGCCTTTGTCCGCTCCATGGTATCATGGGATACTCCCACCGAAGCTGCTGCCAGCAACCGGCCATTGGCATCCTTGGCCGACCGGGGGTACTGAATGGCCTTTTCAATATCTTTAATGGTAATCAGGCCTTTGAGCATGAAATCATCATCCACAATGGGCAGCTTTTCCACCTTGTGCTGCTGCAGAATCTCCTGAGCCTGCTGCAGCGTGGTTCCCACCGGCGCCACCACCAGCCTGTCCTTGGTCATCACATCTTTAATCAGGCGATCATAATTTGTTTCAAACCGCAAGTCACGGTTGGTGATAATGCCCACCAGCTTACCCTCTACCGTAATAGGCACACCGGAAATACGGTATCGCTCCATAAGCGCCGCCGCATCATGGATCTGGTGCTCAGGGGACAGATGAAAAGGATTGGTGATTACCCCATGCTCGGAGCGTTTAACCTTGTCCACTTCCGCAGCCTGAAACTCCACCGACATGTTTTTATGAATTACACCAACGCCGCCTTCCCGGGCCATGGCGATGGCCATACGGCTTTCGGTTACGGTATCCATACCCGCACTCATTAAAGGTATGTTTAACCGGATATTTTTAGTTAACTGAGTGGTAACATCCACATCCGAGGGGAGAACTTGGGACTTTGACGGTATGAGCAAAACATCGTCAAAGGTTATGCCCTCTTTCCTGAATTTTTCCGGAAACATCTTAATCGTCCCCTTTTCTTGTAAAATTTGCTTAATCGTAACAAAAATCAGGACAGGTGTCAACTGTCCTTAATTTGCTTCCATTCTTGCAGCCTGAACACCTCTTCTTCGGTAAAGACAGAAATTCCCTTTTGCTTCAGCAACGCCGTCGTAACTCCGTCTCCTGGCTGCAGGGTTCCAGCAAACGAACCGTCATAAACCCTGCCGCAACCACAAGATGGGCTGCGAGCCTTAAATATTGCCGCCCGTACGCCATAGAGCTCAGCTAATGATAGCGTTTCCCGGGCACCGCGCAAAAAAGCTTCGGACCTGTCCTGGCCGGCGGCGGTACACACCCGGGCTCTGCCCTGCAGAACCTGCTCACCCGCTCCGCCACTGATTTCCGCCGCAGGCCGCGGCGTGGGCAAACCTCCCAACTGCTCAGGGCAGACAGGGAGCAAATTTAACTCCCCGCTTAGAGCCAGCACAGCGGCGTTGCGGTTGTTACCGGCATTATACTTGGCGTTAACCCCCAAAAGGCAAGCGCTGACCAAAATCCATTCTTTATCATGCTTCATCTACTTTGTTACTCCGTCAAGGGAATCCCATAGCTCATTGGCTTCTCCGCCCACCACCGTCAGAATCAGACGATTTGGTAAACAGACAATGGCATCGCCGGAGCGCTCCACCCAACCAACAGACGAACAGATGCCCAACGGACAGATATCATTAGGCATGGGCAGCACCCGAACCCGGCCTGCCACAATTTCCACCTCCGCCTCACCGGCGGGAAACTCGACAATAATAGTGTCATCACCGTCTTCGTTGATGGGAATTTCATCAAGTATTTCGCCGTCCAGCTCCACTCGCAAAAAACGGTTACCCGAAGCTGCAGGCATAGCCTGCAGGCCAATAAGCCCAAATGCTACCAGCAAAACCACCACAACAACAACCAAATCCCCTTTTTTCCAGGTCACTGGCTACACTTCTTTCGTTAAGAGTATAACCAATATTGTACCATATAACGTACCTGCATAAAAGGGGTCCATTGTTTTAAATAATGGCAAAGCGGCCGGGCACAAAGCCCGGCCGCACAGAAAACAAACTATTACTTATTAGCTGCCTTTTTCTTGTCAAACTTCTCAATGAGAATGGCCGCATCGGGGCAGACCATCTCACAGATGCCACAGGCAATACACTGCTCCAGGCGAGCAGGCCCCATAATGGGAGTGCCGTACACGCCCAACTCTTTTGCCCAGTCCAGCACATCGGTGGGACACTTTTCCTTACAAAGGCCGCAGCCTTTGCACAGGTCGGGCGAAACGTTAAACATGCCTTTGGGGCCCTCGTAGCGCAGGTTTCGGAATTTTTTCTCAGCCATTACTTCCCCTCCTCCTGCAGCGCTTTTTCCACAAGCTCAATGCCCTTTTGCAGCGCATTGTAATTTAGCTCGCGCAGCTTGGGATTATCTTCGAACTTTTTGCCCAGCTTTGATTCCAGCGCTTTCTTAATGGTTTCAATGTCCACCACATCTGTACCGGCAGCCCGCACTGTGGCTCCCAGAATAATCATATTGAAAACCCGGGGATGGAGCTCCTGTTGGGCAATATCGGTGGCCGGAATACCCACTACCTGTTTGGCATGTTGGGGCAGTTCCACCTGACCCGACTTAGGCTGCTCACTGCCGGAGTCGGCCATAGCCTCGGGAGCTACGGTATCGTAGGTCTGCACACCCACCGCCTCATCATCCACCTCAGGAGGTGCAATCAAAGAACTGTCATACACAAACAGAGTATCTTTGGTCACGTACTGCATGGTCCTGGCCACGGCCCGCTCACTGAGAGCAATTACAATATCACCGTGCTTAAACTTAGGTGAGCCGATTTGCTCTTCAGAAATCTGCACAAAGGCCACGGAAACCCCGCCGCGCTGTTCAATACCAAAGTTGGGAATATATAATGCTTCCTTGCCTTCCTCATTACCCGCTTCCGCCAGGATGTCGCCAATAGCCTGTACGCCCTGGCCGCCTTCACCTGCAATTGCGATTTTTACCAGTCTGGCCATCGTCTACCCCTCCTTGTTTTCATCCGGTGTCCGGAGTTCGCCCGTTTTGAAGTAGTTGGCCATGTCCTCTTCCATGAAAGCCCAGGTCTGCTTCGCATTGGTGCGCCAGTTGGTCGGACAACTGGAGATAACTTCCAGGAAGGAGAAGCCGTTACCAGCGATTTGGTTTTCAACGGCTTTCTTCATAAACCGCTTTAACTGCTTGGTGTTGGAAACGGTAGCCCGGGCCACATAGGCGCCGGGAGAAGCAATGGCCGCCACCATTTCCGGCCCCAGGGTGGGGTTACCTGTTTCTTTGGGATCACGCCCATATGGCGAGGTCTCCGTTTTTTGGCCGGGAAGAGTGGTGGGGGACATTTGTCCGCCGGTCATCCCGTAGTTACAGTTATTGACCACAATAGCCATAATCTTCTCGTTACGGAACGCAGAGTTAACCAAATGCTGTGAACCAATGGCGTAACCGCCGCCGTCACCCATATAAGCTATGGGCAGCAGTTCGGGATTGGCCCGCTTAAGCCCTACCATTACCGGGTTTGTCCGTCCGTGGTGTGTCTGAACGGTATCCACATCAAAGAAATCCCAGGCGAGCAGGGAACAGCCGATATCTACACCAAATACCATCCGGTCCTGGATTTCCAATTCGTCTATTACTTCACCCAAAATCTTCAGCACAATACCGTGTCCGCAGCCGGGGCAGAATTTATGCGGCTTGGACTCCAAGTGCCAGGATTTGGGCATTGCCAAACGTTCAGCCATTTCTCTCCCACCTTTCTACCGGGTTTTCTGGATATGTTCCACAAGTTCTTCGGCGGTAATGCCGACACCCGGCTTATAAATTGTATCAAAGTTTTCAACGGGAATATTAAACAACGCATCTTTTACCAAACGTGCCAACTGTCCTAGCGCAGATTCAACCAAAAGGAAGTTGCTGCACTTCTTTGCCACTTCACGGAGCTGCTGATTCGGGAAAGGACGCAGTGTAATGGGGCGGAAATAACCTACTTTAACGCCTTTTTCCCGCAGCCGGTTCATGGCGGCAATTGCGGCACGGCTTACCACACCGTGGGAAATTATAACCACATCTGCATCTTCGATGTTTTCTTCTTCCCACTCGGTAATCTCTTCGGCCATTTTCTCCCACTCTTCCTGAATGGGCATCGATGCCTCATACAGTTCCTCTTCCACACTATAAGCATTACGGATATGACGTGCGGGGCGATCCTTGCCGGGCACACCTTCCTGTCCCAGGGTGGCCTCCGCCTCAACCAGCTCAATGCCGCGGTCTTCCGGATTGTACATTGTTACCGGCTCGCGCATTTTCGCCTGATAACCGTCACCCAGCAAAAATACGGGGAAGCGGTACTTCCAGGCCACATTGAAAGACTTAATGGTGTAATCATAAACTTCCTGATGCGTTGCGGTGGAATACACAACACGCCAGCCTTCGCCGTTTCCGCCAAAGGTCACCATATTTACTTCCTGCTGGGAGTAAATAACGGTTGCTGTGGAAGGGCCTCCACGCTGCTGCACCACCACTACCATTGGAATCCGCATCATTTCAGCCATGGAAACCGGTTCCTGGAACAATGTGGTACCGGGTCCGGCGGTGGCCGAAAATGATTTTCTTCCTGCCAGTGCTCCACCAATGGTGGCAAAACCGGCGGACAGTTCATCTTCGGTCTGCAAAAACTTTTTGTCAAACTTCGGTGCCAATCTGGTCCAGTAATGCATGACTTCGTTTTGGGGTGTGATCGGGTAGCCATACATAATATCGGCCCCCGCGGCCACAGCTGCCCAAGCCACGACCTCATTCCCCGTCATGAAAACTCTTTTTTCCTCCTGTACGGGCTTGTCCGTCATCCAACACACCTCCTGAAAGCTAAGTACTTATCTTATCTATTTATTAGAAATGCGCGCTTATTCAATTTCCTTAACGCGCTTTTCAATACTGACTCTACCAAAACGCTCTTTCCATAAACCGTTTAATATAGCGAACCGGATTGCCGCGGTGGTCTTTCTCACCCAACTGGCTCTTAAAGCGCTCTTCTGCAGAAGTGGCAATTACGGGAACGCGCAGAGCCTTTGCCGCATCACTGACGATATCGGCGCCCCGACGGATTATATCCAAATCGGTCTCGGCCCCCAGATGGCTGTTGTTGATGACACCATCCAGCTTGGGAAAGCCCTGCAGATAATGCAGTATATCTTCCAACGTAGCCGTCATGGGCCGGGCAACATTTAAAACGGCAAACACTTTCAGATCCGACTGGTCAAAACCTTCCAACAGATTAAATACCTGGCTGCCGCCCACACCGTAGCCCACATCCAGAATTACATGGCCAGGCCTTTTTAAAACCCAGCGCATTTCCGGCTTAATAACAGAGCCGGCCTCACCCAGGCCAAAAGCCTCCTTTGTTTCCCAGGCAATTACTTCCAGGCCCTGCTTTTCCAGCTCTTTTTTCAGAGGACGCAGGGTATAAAACGGCTCCACCAAATCCAGATCCACCAACGTTACCGGTTCTTCACCGCCAACCAGCTCCAGTGCGCGGTTTATTGCATTTTCACTTTTACCGCTGGCGTATTCTCCCACATAGGCTTCCATTATTCGCAAAAAAAAGTCCCCTTTACGCTGTACGTAGGTACAAAAATAGCTTGTCCACAAAAAAAGAAAACCCTCGTGACGAAAGTAACGGCCCGGGAGCCATATTTATCCGGGCCGTGTCAGTCTATGTATTGCTTTAAGGACCGACAGGTCCCCTTTTTCAGAATAAATGGGCAGCTACACCCCGAATTATATCACTCCCCTCAACCCAGCGTCAAGGTATTGCGCGCTTTATTGTAATAACTTTTAGAATCTTTTAATTGGTTTAGAATTTTCTAATACTACCCCAGCATGCGCTGCAAAAGTATCAACATGAGCAGACCCGGCAAACCCATATAGCCCACCACCAGTGCAGTTACAGCATTGATGCCGATGGACAGACTGAATAAACCTGCCGCCAGGTTAAATACCAACAGGACCACTGCCCCCACCGCTCCTGTCAGGATCAGCCGCAAAACAAGCAGTGCCGGCCCGGCCAGCATTTTGGCTACAAAATACAGCACAAAAAGGCCAAAGACCACAGCAAGAGCAACGTTAAAATCAAATGTTGGCACGCGCAGCCCTCCTTTCCCGCAAGGCATCCAGCGTAGCCGGCAAACGATACCCTTCCCGACGCGCCTTTTTTAACAGGTAGGTGTATTTTTTCTCCGCAGCTTCCATGGCATGAATGGCGTGATCCACCAAATCCGGATCTGTTACCTGATTAAAATGGGACATGGCTGCCTGCCATTCCTGACGGGCATCCTCTACCAAATCAAACAAATCCTTCTCCTGTGGAGTTGTGGCAGCGGCCTCCGACATGGAAAGCTTGGACACCACAGTTTCCCAAAACATATAAAGCTGCTTTTGCAATTCCGCCCTTGTCACGGTAATCCCTCCCGAAAGAAATGATTATTTCGTATTAATAAACTATATGATAACCATATCTTTCCTATGCCTATTCATGCTTTTTGATATTCACATCATTTTCCGGCATCAGTATGCGCATTTTTTGGGAAACTATTTATAGGAGGTGTGTAAATAATGCCCGACCTGACATGCAATAGTGACTGCAAGTTTCAAAAGGAGGGTAAATGCACACTGGAGAGGGCCGACTGGGCAAAAAGCAGCGACGGCGCAGAGTGCATGTCCCATTTGTTTGAGAAGGAAGATTCTTGCCGATTCTGATCTTGCCGGAGGGACCTTCTGCCGGCGCACAAAAAAAAGACGGCTGTGCCGTCTTTTTTCTTTATTGTTAACTATACATCCCGGCGCCCTTCCAGAGCACGGGACAATGTGACTTCATCTGCGTATTCCAAATCTCCACCCACCGGCAGGCCATGAGCTATCCGGGTCACCTTCAGCCCCAGCGGTTTTAGAACTCTGGCCACATACAAGGCAGTGGCCTCTCCCTCCACATTGGGGTTTGTGGCCAAAATAACCTCACGTGCCCGGCCTTTTTTGATGCGCTCCAACAACTCACGCATGCGCAGCTGCTCCGGGCCGATGCCGTCCATGGGAGAAATGGCTCCTCCCAGTACATGGTACAGCCCTTTATACTCCCGGGTTCGTTCCATGGCCAGCACGTCACGGGAATCCTGAACAACGCAAATAACCGTGTTGTCACGCCGCTTATCCCGACAAACAGTACAGGTTTCATCATCACTGAAATTTCCGCAAATCCGACAGTACCGCGTCTTGTCCCGGGCATCCACCATAGAACGGGCAATGGCCACCACCTGGTCCCTGGGCAGGGAAAGGAGGAATAAGGCAAACCGCTGGGCCGTTTTGGGCCCCACTCCAGGTAGTTTCTGCAAGGACTCTATTAGCCGGGAAATCGGCTCAGGGTAAATCACAAACGTTCCCTCGCCTGCACTTTAAAATAACCCTGGGGGCAAATTCATGCCACCGGTTAGCTTCTTCATTTCCGATGCGCTCAACTCATCCATTTTACGCAGGCCCTCGTTTACCGCAGCCAAAATCATGTCCTGCAGCATCTCCACATCTTCAGGATCAACGGCTTCCGGGTCAATGGTCAGACTAACCATTTCTTTTTTGCCATTTACCTCCACACGAACCATGCCGCCGCCACTGGTGGCTTCAACCACCTTTTCCTGAATCTCTTCCTGCATCTTGGCCATTTGCTTTTGCATCTTCTGAACCTGTTTCATCATATTGCCCATGTTACCACCATACATTGCTTTTTGCCTCCTTATGTGCCGGACTCATCAATGACCCGTCCGCCAAAAATTTCCACCGCTGAACTTATCAGTTCGGCAGGGTCTTTTTCCTCAGGTTGCTGCTGCTGCAGTGAGCCGTTTTTTCCCACCACACAACGGATGGCCGGCTCCACAGCAAAAACTTTTTTCAGTACCTTTTGCAAAGACCGGCGGTTCTCCGCACTCTCCATCATTTCACAATGAAACGGTCCGGAAAACTGCAGCTCCAGCACTTTTTCATCGCAGGAAGACACCTCTCCCGACAATAATAGCGCATGTGTTTTCACGCTTTCCTTGCGCACCAGCTCCAAAACCCGGGGCCACAACCTGGGAAGGTTCTCAATGGATGCCGTTTCCCCTGCGGGCTCTGCCGCCCGTTTTTGCTCCGGAAAAGAATTCTGGGCTGGGGTTTCTTTAACCACAGGGGTATTATCCGGCTTAACATCTGCCGGCTTGGATACAGGAAGCTCCTGCTGCCGGTCTTCTGCCTGCGGCGCCATAATACGAAAGATGGCCAACTCCCACAGCAGGCGGGGGCGCGAAGCCCAGCGCACCTCGTTTAACAGCCCGTGTAATTCGGAAAGGATATGGCCGATGGTGCCCATACCCAACTGCCGGGCCTGTTTATGTAACCGGCCCGCCCAGTCCGGCGCAATACCCAGAGCCACCGCATCATCACCACAGGTCAGAGCCACCATCAGATCCCGATAGTAACTGATGGCCTGCCGGGTAAAATGGTGTAAATCCTTACCGCCGGCGGCCACTTCCTGCAAAAGAAGCAGCGCCGCCGCCAAATCACGGCGCAGCAGAGAATCTGTAAACCGGTAATACACATCTCGGCCCACGGCACCCAGGACAGCCAAGACATCTTCATCGCTAATATTACCTTCGCTATAAGCCATAATTTGTTCCAAGAGGGACAAAGCATCCCGAAGTCCGCCCGCCGCCTCTTCCGCTATGAGATAAAGTGCATCATCCTGGATTGAACGTCCACTGTCGTCAACCACACTACGCAGCCTTTCGGCAATATCGGTCATGCCGATTAAGTGAAAATCCAGCCGCTGGCAACGGGAAATGATGGTGGCCGGCAACTTATGAGGTTCAGTGGTAGCCAGCACAAACAGAACCCGTCCCGGCGGTTCTTCCAAAGTCTTCAAAAGCGCATTAAATGCTTCCTGAGTCAGCATATGCACTTCGTCAACAATATACACCTTATGGCGGACTTCCACCGGTGAATAACGAGCCTTTTCCCGCAGCTCCCGTATCTCATCGATGCCGCGGTTGGAAGCGGCATCAATTTCCTGCACGTCCATCACCCGCCCGGCCTGAATGCCCCGGCAGGCCGCACATTCATTACACGGTTCACGGGACGGACCTTTTTCACAGTTTATGGCTTTGGCTAGGATTTTAGCCGCACTGGTTTTCCCTGTTCCACGGGGGCCGCAGAAGAGGTACGCATGTGCCAGCCTATCCTGCTCCAAAGCATTTTGCAGTGTTCTGGCCACATGCTGCTGCCCCACCATATCGGCAAAAAACTGCGGCCGCCACTGTCGGTATAGCGCCTGATACATTTTAACCACCCGTATCCTTTTTTATCTATTTCCCTAATTCAGCGTCGGCGCATAAAATCCTTTAGCCTGAAATGAATTTTTGCCAAATATTCATATCCTCGTAGCCGCCGCAAATACGGCAATTATTAACCAGCCG
Source organism: Dethiobacter alkaliphilus AHT 1 (assembly GCF_000174415.1). Classification (NCBI taxonomy): domain Bacteria; kingdom Bacillati; phylum Bacillota; class Dethiobacteria; order Dethiobacterales; family Dethiobacteraceae; genus Dethiobacter; species Dethiobacter alkaliphilus. The sequence continues at coordinate 18,105 of NZ_ACJM01000015.1, read as the reverse complement.
TCCGTAGTACTCATACCCGGCGGCGGAGAGAACAATATTTATGCCGGGCAGAAGCGCCCGGGACAAGCTGTAGAGGCAGGAAAGACCCAACTCTTTTCCCACATCTTCCAGCTGCACCACCAGGTCTGCCAAAAGGCCCTGGCCGCGATAGGCCGGATCCACCGCACAATCGGTGACCTCCGCATTGCGCATTTCACGGTCTGTATCCAGGGATGCGGCACCGCATAAAGTGTCGCCGTCTGTGGCCAGCCAGAATACCGTCCCTGACTGCATGGCATCCTGGACAAAGCCCGGATCCGACAACGGTGTGGGATATGAGTCCCCAAAAACCGAGTAATACAGCCTGGCCAGCGACATACTGTCTGCCGCCGTTGCCCGGCGAAAAGAAAACTTTGGATTTATTTTGCCGCCGGCCTTCTCTTTGGCCAGCGCCATACTTATAATTTTATCGGCTTTCTCGCTGTCGCGGGGCTTTTTTCGTGTAGAATCAAGATATGCGGACATACAGTACGCATCCACTCCATTAAAGAAGCCGGGAATTTTCCCTTCTTCCACAAAGGCATCCTTAAACGCAGGCCGCTCCTCATTACGAATATAAGCTATGGCCTTGCCGTAACCTAAAGACTTGGCACCTTTTAGCAAAGCTTCTGCGGACAGCCGGGTGCTTCCGTCGTGTGACATTAACTTCATTCTGCTATTGTATGGATCGGCAAGAAGTACGCTGCGGTACCCTTCACCGTCCCGCCGGATGGTATAAGGACTCCGCCGTTGATCATGATTTTTTAGCATCACCGTTTCTCCTTTTTTCTCTGATATTACCCCTGGGAACCAAACTCACTTTCCGCTCGGCAAACAGCTTGGCCAGACCCACCTTGTCTGCACCGGGCAGCAGGCGGCTGCAGTTCTCACAATGCATGCAGGGGCTGCTTTTCTCCTTAGGCTCGGTATAAGCAGCAATTACACCTTCATAATTGCGCAAAATAACTTTTTCATCGGACATGGAAATCATATACTGCGGACTGACAGGAATTTTACCGCCGCCACCGGGCGCATCCACCACAAAGGTGGGCACAGCCAAGCCGGAAGTATGGCCCCGCAGGTGTTCAATAATCTCAATACCTTTGGCCACCGATGTTCTAAAGTGCTCCAAACCGGGGGACAAATCGCACTGATACAGATAATAGGGACGAATCCGGTTCATCAAAAGCCGCTGGGCCAACACTTTATAAAGGTAAGGACAGTCATTAATACCCCGCAGCAGTACCGACTGGTTCCCCAGCGGTATACCGGCATCGGCCAGCATGGACACCGCTTTCTTGGCCTCATCTGTTAATTCTGTGGGATGATTGAAATGGGTATTAATAAACAATGGATGGTGTTTTTTCAGGACATTACAAAGCTCGGGGGTCACCCGCTGCGGCAGCACCACCGGCGTTCTGGTCCCGATGCGGATAATCTCCACATGCTCAATGGCCCGCAGTTTCCCTAAAATATCATCCAGATAATCATCAGAAATCAACAGGGCATCGCCGCCGGAAATCAGCACATCCCGGATTCCCGGGGTATTGCGGATATAATCCAGCGCCTTGTCCACGTCGCTGCGGGGCAGGGCCTGATCATTTGTGCCGGCCATGCGCCGTCGCGTGCAGTGGCGGCAGTACATGGAGCACTGGTCGGTTATTAAAAGCAGCACCCGGTCAGGATACCGGTGGGTCAGGCCCGGAGCCGGTGAATCCACATCCTCAAACAAGGGATCCTCCGCCTCACACTCACCACTTTCCAGTTCGGTGGCGGTGGGAATAGCCTGCAGGCGTATAGGACAGTTGGAATCTTCCGGATTCATCAACATGGCGTAGTAGGGCGTAATAGCCATCCGCAATGTATCCAGGCAACTGGCCACCCCTCTTTCTTCAGCCTCGGTCAGAGCTACCACCTGGCGCAGTTCTTCAACGGTGGTTAGCCTGTTTTTTAGTTGCCACCGCCAATCCCGCCACTGTTCTTCAGTTACATCCTTAAATAAAGGTACCTCTTTATAATTTCTCATGGTTCCCTCCTCTGGGTATGGGCAAAAAAAACGCTTAAAAATTTTGGAGTATTTCCCCAAAAGCTTTAAGCTTTCTTCCAGCCCTGATTTTTTCTCTGCCATTTATTGTATCATTTCCACAGAGCTGAAGCAAATGGGGTTATACTCGCTACTGCAATCTTCATAGTGCACACCCGGCTACCATGGCCGTTATGCATATATCATCCCCAAATCCTACGAATAACAACAATAGATGGACAAAAACACCCCAAGCCAATTTATTACCTGTTGTAGTAAATGTGGACAGATAAACCTGCCTGTCCTCGCAGAGGGTCCCTCTGTCCACACAAAAAATCCCACTCGTGTGAGTGGGATTTTTAATCCAAAATTCTGGCCGCGCACCTGCCTTTGACTCTTTCTCCCAGGCGTTACCCCGGCAGTTAGCTCAGACCAGGCTATCCCGTGGCACCCGCAAGGACTTGCTTACCGCTGCTTCCTTCCGGACCTGACGGGGTTCACAAGCTTACGCCGCACAGGACCCGGTCGTCGACACCACTTACCTGGGTCAGACCCCAAGATCCAGAGCCGGGGGCAGGAATTCAACCCTGCTATAGCGGGTTGCAGGTACAGGGCACCGCTACCTCCCCGTCTAGCACGGCCAAACTTTTTTATAATAAAAATGGCGGAGAGAGAGGGATTCGAACCCTCGAGACGCGTGAACGTCTACCCGCTTTCCAGGCGAGCGCCTTCGACCAACTCAGCCATCTCTCCGTACAAACATAATAACGTATTTAATTGGTCGGGAACATTGTCTCGACAATAATATATTCTACTACTCTTTGAATCTTTTTTCAAGTGCTTATTGTTGCCAATTTTGCGCAAACCATTCAACCCAGCTTTGCCACATGCTTCAGCAAGGCTTGCCGGCCCTCATCTGTCAGGCCAAATCTGTCTATTTCGGCCTCAAGCATCTCCATTGTCCCGTATCCCGCCACATAGCCATTGATTCTGGCAGCCACCGAGGAGCGCACAAACATTTCAAAGTCTTTGTAACATGCCCGCAGCTCGTTTGTCAATTGCGCAAATTGTTGCAGATAATACTTTTGATGGTAATCTTCTGCAGCATAAAACTCTCTTGCCGCCACAACCGTGGTATAAAGCTTACCGTTTTTTGCTTCCCTGGCAGTCAGAGTTTTCCGGGCCAGCGCTGCCTGCTCTTCATTATGAAAAAAAACAATTGAAGTATACTGAACGGGTCGGGCTAAGGCCGGATTATGGCTTTCCCAAAATATATCAAGGAGCTGGGCATAGGTAATCTGTCGAGGATCATATTCCAATTGAATGGTTTCGGTATGGTCACCAAGATTATGATAGCTGGGGTTTTTCTTGCTGCCTCCTGCGTACCCCACACATGTCCGGAAGACACCTGTTAAGAGCCCGAACCGGGCATCAGGGCCCCAGAATCATCCCAACGCAAATGTAGCAGTTTCCAGTGCACCGGGAACATCGGCGTCCAACGGCAACCGGCCTGCATTACACTTACCGCTCATGTAAAACACCTTCCTTTTAAAAGATATGTTTAGCATACCCCACAAAGGAAAAAAAGAAATTTACAGATTGTTAATAAGAAGAAAAATGCCGGCGATGGCCGGCATTTTCAGCTGCTATTTTGTTTTGGGCCCGGCGCTTCGCACCTCTTTGGACACATCTGTAAACTTGGTAAAATTGTCAGCAAAGCGGGCGGCCAAATCAGCGGCCCTGGCATCATATTCTTCCTTATTTTCCCATGCTTCCCGTGGCTGCAGCAAGCGGTCAGGAACGCCCTCCACAGTTTCCGGCACCAAAATATTGAATACTTCATCGGCAGTAAACCCGCTTTCTTCAATACTGCCGTTTAAGATGGCTGTAATAATGGCCCGTGTGTAATCCAAATCAATCCTTCTGCCCACTCCGTACGGCCCGCCGCACCAGCCGGTGTTAACCAGATATACTCTGGCATTGTGGGACTCCACCTTTTCACCCAGCATTTCAGCATACACACCGGGGGACAGCGGCAAAAACGGTGCGCCGAAACAGGCGGAAAATGTGGCTTCCGGTTCGGTTACGCCTCGCTCTGTACCGGCCAGTTTTGAAGTATAGCCGGACAGAAAATGGTACATGGCCTGCTCCTTGGTCAGCCTGGCCACCGGAGGCAGCACACCGAAAGCATCGGCGGTAAGAAAAACAATTACATTGGGGTGCCCTGCAATACCGGGAACCACCGCCCCGGGAATATGCTCTATGGGGTAAGCGGCCCGGGTGTTTTCCGTAATACTGGAATCGGCGTAGTCCGCCACTCTGGTTTCCGGATGCAGCGCCACATTCTCCAGTACAGAACCAAACTTAATGGCTCCCCAAATCTGCGGCTCCTTTTCTTCCTTTAAATCAATGCACTTGGCATAACAACCGCCTTCAAAATTAAAAATCCCGCGATCGGACCAGCCGTGCTCGTCGTCACCCACCAGAAAACGCTCCGGATCCGCCGACAGTGTGGTCTTGCCTGTACCGGAGAGGCCAAAAAAGAGAGCCACATCTTCGTCTTTACCCACATTTGCCGAACAATGCATGGGTAAAACTCCCTGGCTGGGCAAAAGGCAGTTCAGCACAGAAAATACCGATTTCTTCATCTCACCGGCATATTCGGTCCCGCCAATGAGCACCACCCGCTTTTCAAACGAGATGATAATAAATGCTTCTGAGTTGGTGCCGTGTACTTCCGGATCGGCTTTTAACTCCGGGATATCAATCACGGTAAACTGAGGGCAATGTTTTGCCAACTCTTCATTGGTAGGGCAGATAAACAGCTGCTGCGCAAAAAGATTATGCCAGGCATACTGGTTAATTACCCGAATGGGAACGCGGTATTTATCATCGGCGCCGGCAAAGCCGTCAAATACGTACATGTCATGCTCACGCACATAATCCATCACCATGGCATAGATGCGCTGAAAATATTCGGGAGCCAGCTTTTTATTATTATTCCAGTCGATTTGAGAACGGATGGACGGTTCATCCACAATGAATTTATCCTTGGGTGAACGTCCTGTGTACTCTCCGGTCAGGGCTCTTAGCGCCCCCGTTGATGTAAGAACACCTTCTTCGCCGGCCAGTGCCGCATCCACCAACTGCATTACCGACAGATTTCTCTGCGCCCGTTTCGGCTCGATGAGATTATTATCTCCATCCACCTGCGCATTTGCTTTCATTTTGTTTAATCCCCCTCTAACAACAAAAAACTTCCTTAATAGTTTTGGAAGAAAGTTAAGTGTATGTAACTGTAGACCAACAAAGATATTTTAACATACCTTCACCCTGTAAGGAACTCCATTTTTACGAAAAAGTCAGGAATTTTCCGATTTTTATAATAGGACTAACGATTTATTTTTAAACAATGTAGCAAGTTTTTGTCGAAATCAAGAAGGGGTTTTACAAATATGTGTCGAAATTCGCATCTAATGACATATGTACCCCGACAGCCAGGACATATGAACATTGCAGCAAGGGAGGTTTGTCCGATAAGTAAATTGTGGCTGGTATTAGTAACTTCTATGAATTAGGGGGTAAGACAAAAAATGAAAAAGCATTGGTTATTGGTAGTCATTCTGGCCTTTGCCCTGTCAGTAGCCGTTATAGGCTGTGGCGAAAACGGCAATAACAACGACAACAACAATGGTGACGTAAACGGCAATGGCAACGGCGCTGCAGTGGAAGGATTGCTGGAAGCAACCAACGCCATCACCGCAGAGTGGAGAGAATCGGGTAAGCAGTTTGCCATGGCCGGAGTTGCCGACAGGCCCGGCGCTGTCTGCGCATCCTGTCATGACGGCTTTGGCTTTGCCAACAAAAACGGAATCAACTTCGCTGACCAGTGGAACCCGGGCGGAGCCGATGAAGATATGGACATGTTCCCCGAACATATCACCGGCCTTACCTGTGAAGCTTGCCATGCCGGCGCAGGCCTGGATTACATGGAAAGCGGCACAGTAGAGCTGCCCTACGGCACCGTTGACAACGCCGGCACAGGCGCGGCCTGCATGTTCTGCCACAGCGGCAGAAGAGACACTCCGGCAGCTTTTGCCGAATACGAAGCAGGTGAAGCAACAGGCTTTACCTATCCGCACTACGGCCCCGCCGCAGTATTTACCGGCATGGGCGGCATGGAATATCCCGACATGGATTATGCCTCCACCGGCGCACACGCCAACCTGGCCGACAGCTGCGTGGCCTGTCATATGCCCGAAACAGCTGACGGCTACAAAGCACATAACTTCACCATGGATCTAGCATACATCGACCAGACCTGCGGCAGCTGCCACAGCGGCCTGGAAGATTACAACTACAACGGCTATCTTGATGAGATTCAGGGCATGATGGATACCCTGCAAGAAGCAATCTTTGAAGCAACAGGTGCTACAGGCCTGTCCTCCGCCAGAGGCCAGCTGGTCTTTGAAACCGACGGTGAGCCCCTGGGTGTTGAAGACGTTGACCTGGCAGCTTTCGTAGCAGCCTACACCTGGTATGAAATCAACTATGAAGGCAGCATGGGTATTCACAACCCGGCCTACGCCAAGTCTTTGATCGAAAACTCTTACTACAGACTGACTGGCGAAGAAATGTAAAACAAAAAATATCCTGGCCCACACGGGTCAGGATTTTTTTTGTTATGGATTCATTTCATAGACATCTTTTAGAGCATAAACATGGTTTTGCCAGACCTGATGATATCTGCTCTCATCTGTTTTGGGTTTGTGGATCATCTGCAGCAAATAATCCATCTGCTTCTGGTTGGTTGCCGGCTTGCCGTAAAGCTGCAGCGCAAATTTAGCAAAATCCCGCACCATGAAATCAAAAATCTGATCCACCAGCTCATCTTGCAGCTCATAGATGTTGGCATTTTCCAAAATGAGCTGGCCGTAAACCACCAGAGTAAAGATCTCACCCAGCGCCAGAAGAAAATCTGTATCGCGGCTTTGTTTATCATCGGGGGTGGCGGCCATCAGCATCTCTTTAAATATAGCAATCTGTTCTCTGAAAAGACGCACATTTGCCACATCACGGCTCTCATAAGCCGCTTTGTAATCATGGAACCGGATCTTACTCAAGCCGCTGGCCGGGCCCTGATTAAACAAAAATTCATCGTGCTTAGGCTGATCCTGCCGGGCAAGATCCGGATATTCCTGTGGGTTAAAGAAGTAATTGCGCATAAACTTGACAATCAGGGCGATATTGACATGAACCGTTCCTTCAAGTTTGGGCATGGCGCGAATGTCTCTGGCGGCCATCTCAAAATATGTATCCCGCTCAAACCCCTTGGCGGCAATCACATCCCATAACAGATTTATGACCTCTTCGCCCTGGGTGGTTACCTTCATCTTCACCGTTGGGTTATAAAGCAGGTAGCGCCTGTCCTGCGGTGAGGCGGCCCGCATATAGTCGGCGGTGCGCAAAGCAAACAGCTTCATGGCCACCAGGCGGGTATAGGCATCCACAAACATCTGCTTTACGTGGGGAAAATCGGTGACATACATCCCGTACAGCCGGCGGTTTGCCGCATGATTCAATGCTTCATAGAAAGCATGGGTACAAATGCCCACCGAGGCCCATCCTAAATTATACTTTCCCACATTAACCGTGTTCAGTGCGTCATCCCAGGCATCCTGGCCCCGGGATAAAATATCTTCCTCTCTTACCACATAATCGTTCAGCTTAAAATCTGCCACATACGACTGGGCATTGACCACGTTCTTAACCAGTTCATAGTTTTTATTCTTATAATTGGCCACAAAAAACACATAATCGCCGGTATCACTCATTTTGCCGAAAGTAGACACCATTTCCGCCACATTGCCGTTACCGATATAATATTTCTCCCCGTTGGCCAGATACGTCCCGTCGTCTTGCGGAGTGAGAGACATTTCCGTGGAATAAATATCCGCACCATGGTCCCGCTCAGACAGACCAAAAGCAAACACTTCACCCTTTTTCAAAAGCTCTCCTGCTCTGGCCTTTGCCTGCTCATTGTCACTCATCCAAATGGGTCCCAATCCCAGAATAGACACCTGCCAGGTATACCAGTAATGTAACCCGTAAAAGGCCAGAATCTCATTAAACTCACAATTGCGCCAGGTATCCCAGCGGCAGTCTTCCCCGCCATAGGCAGGCGGTGTCAAAAGCGTGGCAAAAATCTCATTTTCCTTGATAAATTCCAGCAAATCTTCATACCACACCCGCTCCCGGTCATCCTTTTTTAACTGACGCTTTCCCTTATTCTCAAAAAATTCAATGGTCTTCAGCATAATCTGGCGTGAACGTTCATCGGCATATTCCCTGTTGTGTTGTTTGGGATTTAAAAGAATCAAAGTCAAACACCTCCCGTTAAGATTATTTTACCTACGTAAATTTTATGCTCTGCAACAATATTTTGCAACAAAAAAATGAGACTTTTGGGAACAGTTCCCAAAAGTCTCACAAAAAAGGGACGGACCTTTTTTTGCATTCCTGTGCAAAATATTGCATACCTGCTACAGAAGCGCTTCCATCTCCTCAGGCTTAAAGCCCATGGTCAGGCGTTTACCATCGGTTAGTAACGGCCGGTACATTATCCTGGGATTGGCCGAAATCAGCTCTTTTGCCTCTTGTGGAGATACGGCTTCTGCATCCTTGCCCACATCCTTAAAAGCTTTGCTTTTAGGGTTAATTAATTCATTTACCTGTAACCCGGCACGCTTAGCCAACTCCTCCAACTCTTGGGCAGTAGGAGGTTCTTTCAGGATATTGCGGTACGTAAATTCCACATCTTTTTCCGAAAGCCACGCTTTCGCTTTTTGGCAGGTCCTTCAGGCCGGGAAACAATAAAATTCCAACATTCTTATCACTCCTAGCTTTTCTTTACTTAAGTATAGCCCGAGCCGGGTTAAATCTCCTTAAGCAAAAATTGCATTTAGGCTTCATCTTCTGCGAGAATATTTTTAACCCGCCCCACCACGCCGCTGGTCAGGCGGACTTTGATGCCGTGAGGATGGGTTTGTGATTTTGTCAGAATATCTTTAACTGTACCTTTGGTTAACGTACCCGTTGCCTGATGCTGCTTTTGCACCACCTCCACAGCGGCACCGGGCTGAATCTTGCTACGCTGTTTGTTTTCCATTTCATCGCCACTTTCTCAGTTGTGTTAGCTAAATTAAGACACTGAAGCACCTGACTCTCAACTATTTGTTGCAGCAAAGTGGGACAGTTGACCTGTCCCCTTGTCCCATTTTAGCGGTAGTTGGCAAACTGCAGTTCCAGGCCGTAGTCCTGGTCTTTGAGAAAAGCAATTACGGCCTGCAGGTCGTTTCTGCTTTTACCGGAAACGCGGACCTGGTCATCCATAATCTGCGCCTGCACCTTCATTTTTAAACCCTTAATATCTTTGACAATCTTCTTGGCCGTATCAGTTTCAATGCCCTGCTTCAGTCCGATTATCTGGCGGACTGTACCGCCGCTGGCCTCTTCCACCTTACCGTAATCCAGGTTTTTGATGGGCACTTTACGCCGAATCAGCTTGGACTGCAGAATATCAACCACACTTTTCAGGCGAAAATCATCTTCGGCCACCACTTTCAGATTACCGTCCTCCAGGCTTATTTCCGCATTACTTCCCCGGAAATCATAGCGCTGCTGAATCTCTTTATTTGCCTGGTTGATAGCATTATCCACTTCCTGCAAACTAACCTTGGACACAACATCAAAAGACTCGTCTTTTGCCATATTTATCCCTCCCTGTAACCTTTACCCTTAATTATAACCCTTTTTTGCCATTTTACAAACTCTGCTACCAGTTTCTAATTAATTGCATCTTTAACTGAGTCTGCAACCTCTGCCGGCACCCAGCCGGTCCATATTTCTTCAAACTCATTTAAAAACCAGATGGCTGCTTCCTTTTCTGTCGCATCATTTTCCTCCATGTAGGCCAGAGCTTCACTGGTTAGTTCACTACTGGTGGAGTAGTGACTAAAAAACTCCACAGCATCCGGCGCTTCTTGCGGCAAATCTTTCTGCACAGCAATGGTTATACGCTGCGATGGAAACTCTGTCCGGAACCCATCACTCCAGGCTTGCTCATTGTAAGGCTTGTCCTCCAAAAGAGTAAGGTCATACTTACCGGCAACCCAGGTGGGTTCCCAGTAGTAGCCGACCCAGGGCTCCCCCCGCTCAATGGCGGAAATAAGGGCAGTGGCCAGTGCAGTTCCGGAGCTGGGCTGGAAATAGTTGTACGTATCCGACAACCCGTAGCTCTCCATTTTTGTTTGCATTACATCCTCGGCAAACCAGCCGGGAACAGAACCGTAGATTCTTCCTTTAGCCGGATCATCAGGGTCGGCAAACAGAGCCCAGTAATCAGGCAAATCATGAATAGAGCGTAGGTTAGGAGCCAATGGCTCAATTCCTCTTTCTTCATCACCTTCAATTACAAAAGTGGGCACATACAAGCCCTGCCTGTTGTCATCATAGTTTACAGAAACCTGTACTATATCGCCATCAGCCACCAGCTGATTATATTCGTCAAAAACATTGCCTGTCCATATTTCCATGTATACATCCACATCACCATTTGACAACCCAAGCAAAGACAACTGCTCCGAGTTCGACCTGGCATCAGTCTGATACCCGTATCCCTCTTCCAGTATCATGCGCGCAATGGCATTATGCACCCGGATACTGTCCCAGTCTCCTTCTGCAAAAGTTATGCTTTCCTTAGCTTCCTGCGCCGAATCCGGGACACAACCGGCTATAAAAAACACCATCAAAAGCACAACTAAGCTTACTAATAGATATAAACGGTTACTGCTACTACCCAACATAAAAACCTCCCGGCTAAGTTGTTCTCCTCCAGTCCCATTAACTCAGCATGGTATGCGTCCTAATGCATGGAAGCCGGCTGTCCCGGCCGGCTTCTTAATTTTCATTATTGTGTTTTACCGGAAACGGAATTATTTTGGCCTTTTGCTGGGGCTCTGCCTCGCTGTCCCCACAGGAGCCGCAGCCACCACCTCCGCAGCCGGAATCATAACCTGTAAACACTTTGCGCCAGTACACATGCCAACCGTCTTCACCCTGCTCGATGCGGGTTTCCACATCATACTGCGGGCCGCCAGGTTCACTGGCCAGGCGCCCTTCGGTGGTCACCACAATTCCTGCAGCTTTTTGCGCCTTCTCCTCAGTGGCAAAAGAGCTCTTTAATTTGACCCAGCTCAATTAATCACCTCCACAAGTTCCACTTTTGTTTACCATACCATAAAACAGATTGTGGGGCAATCTGCGCTGCCATTTGGTTCATTATAAAAGGGCCCCTTCGTCTGAAGGAGGCCCTTTTACTGTTAGCTGTTAGCGGTACTGGTATACCCCTCTGGCCAGCGCACTTCTCATAGCAGAGTAAACCTTATTTGCTCTAACTGAAGCGCCGCTCCAGTTATCCACATCCTCAATGAAGTCACCGGGATAGTGCAGATCTGCCAATGCAGTCCGGATATCCTGGCCTTCCAGATACTCGATGATCTGCTCATGCTGCTCTGCCACACCATAAAAAGCGTGATCTTCTTCCAGTTCTCTGAAGTCAGTGCCACCGTAGTATAAATAACGGAAGCTCATATCTTCAATTACGTTGTCATTGAGATGGAACTGAACCCCAACCTGAATGTCGCCGCGGTCACCAAATGTGCCTCTGTAGCGGCCGTCTTCAAAGTCGCCTTCCACATCGGCAACTCCGTTACCAGGTGCATACAGGCCTCTGGCCAGCCCGTCCATCATGGCGGAGTATACTTTATTGGCTCTTACGGTAGCTCCGCTGAAACCATCAACATCTTCGATGAAGTCGCCGGGATTGTGCAGGTCTGCAAGGACTGTGCGGATATCCTGGCCCTCCAGATATTCGATGATCTGCTCATGCTGCTCCACGATTGGATACAGTGCATCTCCCTCTTCCATTTCACGGTAGTCGTTTCCACCATGATAAAGATGACGGAAGCTCATATCTTCAATAATGTTGCCGTTCAGGTGGAACTGAACTGCGATTTGCTGGTCGCCACGGTCACCAAACACGCCTCTGTAGCGGCCGTCTTCAAAGTCGCCTTCCAGGTCGGCAACGCCGTTGCCGGGGCTGTAAATACCTCTGTTCAGTGCATCTCTCATGGCAGAGTATACTTTGTTGGCACGCACTGTGGCGCCACTCATGCCGTCCACATCTTCCACAAAATCTCCCGGATTGTGCAGAGCATCAATCTCATCGATATTCTTTCCTTCTAAGTACTCGATGATTTGCTCGTGCTGTTGAACCACTGCATACAAAGCATGATCCTCTTCCAGTTCACGATAGTCCGTACCACCATACTCCAGGTGACGGAAACTCATGTCATAAATAGTGCCGTCTTCATCCAGGTGGAACTGGACAGCTACCTGCTGAACGCCACCGTCTTCAAAAATTCCTCTGTAGCGGTTAAGTACTACATCATCACCGGGCTCTTCTCCGTTGACCTCATTGTTGTTGTCATTGTTGTTTGCGGGTTCACCGCAACCAGCAAGAAGGAGAGACCCTGCCAGCAAAAATACCAATGCCAGCAGCCAAAACTTTTTGAATCTCATTGCTGTACCCCCTTAATAGTTTCCTGAATTCCGCATAATTCTCTATCGGGAAACATGAAATTGCAGAATTCAGTCTTTTTGTGACAAATTTAGCATAGCACGGGGTACGGCGGATTAGTATTCTGACATATGTCCTACTGCCCGGGTCATATGTCCCTACTCCAGATCTGAATTTCTCATCCAATAACTGGCGGCCTCAGTCCTGTTAGATACATTAAGCTTTTGTAAAATATTACTGACATAGTTCCGAACAGTCTTGTCGGAAATCTTCATAATCTCGGCAATTTCTTTGTTGGCTTTGCCCACACTGATCATGTCCAGGATTTGCACTTCTTTGGGCGTTAAATTGTGCTCCTTTTTTGGCTGTTGACTCTTTATATTATCGAAAAGAATCTCTGTGACACTGGGATCCAGCACAGATTGCCCCTTATGCACAGCTTGAATTGTGTTAATTAATTCTTCACTTTCCACATTTTTTAACAAATAACCATCCGCACCGGCTTTAATGGTTTCCGTTACCAGATGGTCGTCTGCATAAGCCGTTAAGATAATAATTTTTACCTGCGGGAACTGTCTTTTAAGGTTTCCACAACCAATAATACCGTCTCCGTCCGGCAATTTAAAGTCTAAGAGAATTACATCGGGAGCTACTTCTGCACATACAGCAACCGCACCGGTTAACGTTTCCGCTTCTCCACACACTTCCATGGTGTCATCAAGCTCCAACAAAAGCCTGAGACCCTGCCGTACCACACTGTGATCATCCACCAACATTACTTTAATGTTCTTTTTCATCTGCGGATACCTCCCAGGGAACTTGCAGCTCCATCATAGTCCCCTTTTTTGTATTCTCAACCTTTAGCGTTCCCTCTGCTTTTTTTGCCCTATGCTCCATTGCTTCCAGACCCATATGCCCGGCATCATTTCCCTTGTCATTTTCAATGCCGATGCCATCATCCACAACCTGAACCAGCAAATAGTCATATTTGGCCTCCAGCACCACTTCGGCACTGGTTGCTTGGGCATGTTTTATTACATTGCTGAGCGCTTCCTGGACAATATAGTAGATTTGAGTGGTTTTTTCCGGAGACAGTTGTCCCAGGGTAAGGAGGGGAACCCTGCATTGCAGGTCTATATTCAGGCTGCTGGACATCTTGAAGCGGTCCGCCAACTGCTGCAGGCTATCTATTAAATCTTCCACTTCAATAACTTCCAGAGACGAGGCAGCCAAAAACTCCCGGGTTTTATCAATGGTGTTGTTTAAGTCCCGCTTAATATCTTGTAATATTTCACCCTGCTTACCCTCAGGCTTGTTGCGGTTTAGATACTCTGCTTTTAGCCCGGCAGCATACAAACCCTGGATAATACCATCATGTATTTCCATCCCCAGCTTCCTTCGCTCTTCATAAGCAATCTTTTTTTTCTGCAGCTGATGCAGCTTTTCTTTTTGTTCCCAGCCAAAGGTTTGCACCAAACGGATCAGCAATATATTGATACCTATGCCAACAGCAGCTTTGGCAATCTGAATAGGAAAGCCGAAGATGCTTAAAAACAAAGTATCGTTAATGATACTGGCGGGAAAAAAAGCCATCTCCCTTACGATGGCGCCGTCAAGAACACTGTATACAAAAAAGATATAGGCAAGACTTTTGTATTTTTTTGCAATGTGGCCCAGCTTGCGCTCTTCCATCCACCCGGCATTAAGGTACAGAGCTATACCTGAAACCAACCCTCCCGGAAAACCCATGAAGTAGCGAAGCCAAACTATATTATAACGGGGATCTATTAGATGGTAATCCCAGCCATGGCGCAGCATGAGCAGCATGAAGAAAGTCAACCAGAAGATAAAAACAACCATAGGAATCAATTTGACAGGCTTTCTGTATTTATCGGGAACGGGGAGCAAACTAACGCCAAAACGCAGCAAACAGGCAAATGAAACCGCCTTAAGCAGCTGTTTGAGGATAAAGAAAAGCACATACTGCTGGGGATATAAATCGGCAATCACCAGCATTGTAACCCATTCCGAAATTCCATGGGTGATGCCGAAAAAGCCCAGGTACTTCAGTGATCTTACCAAAGCCAGGTTACTGACTTCCACATCTTTTTTTTGTAGCGCAAAAATACCCATATTGATAAATGCACTACCGTAAATAAGATACAGAAAAAAATATTCTTTAGGCATAACTTTCTCCTGATTTTTTAGTTATAAACCCGATTATACCACACATACTGCCGAATTCCTCGTAATTTGCTGAAACTCTTCACCGCTGGCCCAAATTTCCCGGTAAAAAAAGGCCGGAAAACCGGCCTTTATTTCCTAGCTGAGATCTTCATATGCTTCAAGGACCAAACTTGTATAGGCTGCGCCCGGGCCGCCGTTCATCAGGATAACAACCCCACAGGCTTCAATCATCTCCTCCAGGCTGATACCGGCCTCCATGGCGGTATTGACATATTTAACAATACAATAGCTGCACTGCTTGGACACTGCAATTGCCAGGCCAATGAGGATTTTCTCTCTGGCAGGTAGCACACCATCTTTTAGAGCCGCATCATGAAATGCCTTAAAGTTGGCCATGGCCTCCGGCAGAACCCCGGCTATTTTTTTCTGGTTCTCTTCCAGCTTTTTCAGGGTATTTAGAGTCATATCCCTGCCCCCTATGCATCAAACGGGACAATATAAATTTTGTCGCCGTCTTTTTTTGCTTTAAGCACTTCACAATGGCGCAGTACCGCAAACTGCCTCTCCAAATCGCTTTGCTTCAGCGCAAACTTTTCAGCAATTTGCGGTTTAGTGACCTGACCTTGCTCTTTGATAAAATTGACAATGTCTTTTTGCAGGTCGGTTAAACCCTCTGTTCCTGTGTGTCCCATGGCTTCCCGGTGCTTCTTGGCCGCATGCACGGCAGACACATCACAAGTCTTGGGCGGTGAGACGGACATGATATAACAATCCTCACAAACCACCTTACCCAAATAATTACATTCTTCACCTTTGGGGATTGGATCATTGCACTTTACGCATTCCATTTTGCAAACCTCCCAGTATTGTTATTAATTTTGACTCAACTGAACCTGATTTTTTTTAGCATCTCCACCAGCAACTCTACCTCATCCTGTGAAAGGTTTTTGGCCAATGACTGATTAATATCTGCAGCAATGGGGGCCAATTCATCTTGCAAACTTCTCCCTCTTTCCGTCAGAGATAACATACAGGAACGCCGGTCCATAGGGTCGGCACCGCGCTCCACCAATCCACCCCGTTCAAGCCTATCCAAAATACCGCTGATGGTTGTCCGGTCCACACCCATTAACTCGCCCAACTGGATTTGGTTTATGCAGTCTTTTTTCCAGAGAAAAGCCAGCGTGGCAAACTGCGGCGGTGTTAGATGGTACGGCTCCAGATTTTCCTTAAAAAGAGCAAAAGCTTTCTGATGGCATTTGGCCAGCAAAAAATTAATGCTGCTGTCTATGTTAAACATTAATTACCCGCCCCCTTTATCAGTATACATATAATCAGTATACTGATTATATTTTAACAGAAATACTTCTAACAGGCAACACAAGAAGGGCGCGCTTTTGCTGTACTGCTCATATTAGCAGCGTCGCTATCTGGGAAGCGTTATAATTTTCTCAGTATTAGAAAAGCAGGCCGGATAAGCGGCCTGCCTGGTGTTACTCACTATAAACTCCGCGGTTTAGTGCATCCCGGACAGCGGAAATAATCTTATTGGCCCTGATTGTGGCCCCCGAAAAACCGTCTACGTCCTCTACAAAATCCGGCGTATACAAATCGGGCAAAGTTTCTCTGATATCATTTCCTATTAGATGCTCCGCAGCTTCTACATATTGTTGGTAGATGGCCTGGATTGTTTCATCTTCGGAAGTACGGTAATCTGTTCCGCCATAGGCCAGATGCCGGAAACTAATTTCATCCACAGTATTGCCTGTAAGCGCAAATTGTACATTCACCTGCACCTCGTCCCTGTCGATGAATACCCCCCGATAAGTACCGTCGTCATAATTTAACACGGTGTTCTCTTCCGGGGCTGTTGCTCCATTGCCGTTTTGATTATCCTGGGCCGGGCAACCTGCCAGCCCTACTAACAAAAGCATGACAAATGATACTACCACTACGTTTTTCAGCATTAATATCTCCTCCTTTGCCAATATATTCTCCAACTTGATTTATTTTATTAATCTATAACCTTGTTTGTTGCAGCAAGTCTGAAATCAAAAAAGCCTGCCTTCTATTGAAAGCAAGCTTATTAGCATCAAATCGATCTGTCTTCCCCGCTACCGGTTCCTGATATCCAGTACTATTGCCGTTACCAAGCCAAAGCATGCCCCGAAAAAAAGCAGTACCGCCAAGATGCCTCTGGCCAGAGCATCAAAGCCTCCCGATGAAATGCGGGCTAAAATGATATTATATACCGCAATAATTACTGCCAACCCGGCGGGAAGGTATTTGATGGCCCTGCGAGGCACAAACCGGTGCAGCAGCCAGGTCACAACTGCAAAACATGCTCCCAAAATTAATACTACCATCAAAAAACGGTCCATTTTGTTCTCCTCTCCTGTCCAGAGCGCATTTCATGCTTATCAACTTTTTGGGGATGATGAAAGATGAAGTTATTTTCCATTCTAATACTGTCCTGGCAGGACTTCAATATTTTTTTAAATAAAGAGGTGTAGAAATGAAATTGGCTCTTACACTCCTGATACTGACCTGCCTGCTTGCCATTCCCGCCAAACCGGCGGAGGCGCACCAACCCAGACTGGTCACAGAAGATACGGTGACCATAAAAAAACCTGAAGTGTCCCAGGCTTTCTACGGGACACTTCAGGGAGAACCGGCTAAATTTTTAATTGACGGGCAAGAGGAGTTTAATTTGTTCGTAAGCATTCTGGTCCCGGATTTGCCCGATTCCCGGCGGGATTTTATGGTGGATGTCTTCCGGGTAAACAACGAAGATGCCACACTTCTCTTTGGCCTGGACGGGAAGGAATATAACTGGGAGCCCTTTTTTCGAACCGGTTTGTGGGCCGACAACTACTTTTCAGGGGGCCCGAGAAAAAAGGAAAACTGTACCCGCCCAGGGCCTTTACAAATTAAGTGGGGAACCCATCCCGGGACAAACAGCGGGAAAAAAACTTGCTTAACGGGGGGGGGAGGGAGGAATCTTTTCCTCCCTTAACAGAAAACGGGACAAAAAAATTTCCCCCCCCTCCCCCGCTTTTTAAAGGGGTTTTTTTGAAAAAAAAACCGGGGAACCCCTTTTTTTTAAATTTGGGGGGGCCGGTTTTTTGCCCCCAACCCCGCTTTTTTTTGTTTACCCCCAATTTTTGGGGGCCCCCCCGCGGTTGGGGAAAACGTGTTAATGTGAGAAAAATTTTGGCCTCTCTCCCCCCGAGAAAAA